>JAGATI010000219.1 GCA_017621295.1 Clostridia bacterium
TAAAAGAAAAAAATAAAGATGCTGAGATAATTTTTATAGGTACAAATAGAGGATTAGAAAATGATTTAGTTCCAAGAAGCGGATATAAATTAAAAACAATAGAAGCATATGGATTTAGCAAAAGTATTAGTATAACAAATTTTAAAAATATGATAAAAACAATGAAAGGATTTAAACAAGCTAAGAAAATAGTAGACGAATTTAAACCAGATATTGTAATTGGAACAGGTGGGTATATATGCGGAGCAGTAATTACTGCTGCACATAAAAATAATATTCCTACTTTATTACATGAAAGTAATGCATATCCAGGCTTAGCAATAAGAATGTTATCTAAAAAAGTTGATACAATTTTAGTTGGATTTGAAGATGCAAAAAATAAATTAAATAAAGCAAAAAATATAGTGGTTACAGGAACTCCAACTAAAATGAAAGGTATAAAATTAACTAATGGACAAAAAAAACAAATGAGATTAGATTTAAATTTAAAAGATGATATGCCAATTATTTTAGTTTTTGGTGGAAGCCAAGGAGCTAGAGTTATTAATAATACTATTTTAGATATTGTTAAAAATAAGAGAATAGTAATTTTCAGATTGTATGGGCAGCAGGTCCAGAACAATATAAAGTAATAAAGAAAAATTTAGAAGAAGAAAAAATAGATGTTAATAATATAGAAGGTGTAAAAATAGTACCATATATATATAATATGGAAGAAGTTATGAACTTAGCAGATGTTATTGTATCAAGAAGTGGAGCAATGACATTAACAGAAATTGCTTTAGCACGGAAAACCTGCAATATTTATTCCACTTCCAAGTATGTCTGCTAATAGACAAGAAGATAATGCAAGAGTATTTGAAAAAGAAGGAGCAGCGAAAGTAATTTTAAATGAAGAATTAAATAGTGAAAATTTGTTAAGTAATATTAATGAGATGATAAAAGATAAGGATAAACTATCAAAAATGGGTGAAAATGCTAGAAAAATGGCTATTTATAATGTTGAAGATAAGATATATAAAGAGATAGAAAAATGTTTGAAATAGAATTATTTCAAACATTTTACAGTTTCTATAAGTTATTATTACAAATCAAAAAAACACTAAAAATGTTGTCGATTATGAAAAAATACGACATCTCTTTGTCGAAAGCAATAGAAATACCAAAAATTATGGTATGTGAAAACGCTTGATATAGAGGATTTAGTGGTATATAGTATCACCATAATATTTTACTAATGAGGTGTATAAAAATGAAAAACTTAAGAGAATTTTATGGAGATACTATAATCGATAAAAATGATTATAATGAATTTGATGGTGAGTTTAAAATTCATCTAACATATTATAAAACACAGGATTGTTTAAATTTGGATGATAAAAATGCGTCATATGGTATGCAGGTTGTTAAGAAGCAAACAGATGGGAATAGTATGAAAGTGGAAACTAAGGAGTTTAGTAATATAGTTGATACAGAGGAAAAAGTAGATAATATATTAGAAATACTTAAAAGAAATAAAGTTACTCCAGTTGCGGTTCGTGATGTGTTGGAGGACATGAAGGTTTTATAAATTTAAATTTAGCTATTGCAAAAAAATTACATTTAGTCTAGAATACATAGGTATAGTTTTATAAAAAAGAAGGAGATAGTAATGGCAGATAAATTAATTATAGTGGAATCACCTGCTAAAGCAAATACTATAAAAAAGTTCTTGGGTGGTAGTACAAAAGTATTAGCATCTATGGGACATATAAGAGATTTACCAAAATCAAAATTAGGTGTAGATGTAGAACATAATTTTGAACCTGAATATATTAATATTAGAGGAAAAGGAGATTTAATTAAGAGTTTAAAAAAAGAAGCAAAAAATGCAAAAAAAGTATATCTTGCAACTGACCCTGACCGTGAAGGTGAGGCAATTGCATGGCATTTAGCTCATATTTTAGATATACCAGAAGATAGTGTATGTAGAGTAACTTTTAATGAAATTACTAAAGAAACAGTACAGTCTTCAATTAAAAATCCTAGAAAAATAGATAAAAATTTAACAGATGCCCAGCAAGCTAGAAGAGTTTTAGATAGAATTGTTGGATATAAGATTAGTCCAATTTTATGGAAAAAAGTTAAAAGAGGATTGTCTGCTGGTAGAGTTCAATCTGTTGCAGTAAAATTAATAGTAGATAGAGAAAACGAAATAGAAGAATTTAAGCCAGAAGAGTATTGGAATATATATGCTAATTTATTAGAAGAAAAAAGTAAGCAAAGTTTTGTAGCAAAGTTTTATGGAAAAGATGGTAAAAAATTAGAGATTCATTCTAAAGAAGAAGTAGATAATATTTTAAATGATATAGAAAAATGTAAATTTATTGTAGATGATGTAAAAAAGAGCCAGAAAAAGAGAAATCCAAGTCCACCATTTACAACAAGTACAATGCAACAAGAAGCTTCAAGAAAACTTGGTTTTACATTAAAAAAGACGATGTCTGTTGCACAAGGATTGTATGAGGGAGTGAAAGTGGAAGGAAAAGGTACAGTTGGTTTAATTACATACATGAGAACCGATTCTACAAGAATTTCTGATGAAGCAAGAAAATTTGCAAAAGAGCATATTATAAATGTGTATGGAGAAAGTTATTATGAAAACAGATATTATAAAACAAAAGATAATTCACAAGATGCACATGAAGCAATAAGACCAACTTATATAGATTTAACTCCAGAAAAGATAAAAGATTCATTAACAAATGACCAGTATAAATTATATAAATTAATTCATAATAGATTTATTGCAAGTCAAATGTCATCTGCAATATATGATACTGTATCTGTTAATGTTTTAGCAAATGATTATATATTTAAAGCAAATGGCCAAACCTTAAAATTTAAAGGTTTTATGACTTTATATGTTGAAATGCAAGAAACAGAAGATGATGAGGAAGGAAGTAATATTCCAGAATTAGAAATAAAACAAGAAGTAATAAATAAGAAAATAGAAACAAAACAAAGTTTTACAGAACCACCACCTAGGTATACAGAAGCAAGTTTGGTTAAAGCATTAGAAGAAAAGGGAATAGGAAGACCAAGTACATATTCTCCAACAATTACTACTATTCTAGAAAGAAGATATATAGAAAAAGACCAAAAGAAATTACAACCAACAGATTTGGGTAAAATTGTTAATAAATTACTTACAGAGAATTTTACAGATATAATAAATGTAGAGTTTACAGCACAAATAGAAGATGAGTTTGACCAGATTGCAGAAGGAAAGGTTCAGTGGAAAAAAATAATTAAAGATTTTTACGACTCTTTTGCTGTTATACTAGAAAAGGCAGAAAAAGATTTAGAACATGTTGAAATAAAAGATGAAGTATCAGATGTACCATGTGATAAATGTGGAAGAATGATGGTAATAAAATATGGAAGATATGGAAAATTTTTAGCATGTCCTCGGTTTTCCAGAATGTAAAAACGCAAAACCTATAGTGGAAACAATTGATGTTCCATGTCCTGTATGTGGCAGTAAAGTACAAGTAAGAAAGACCAAACGAAAAAGAAATTATTATATATGTGAGAATAATCCAGAGTCTTGTAATTACATTTCATGGAATAAACCAAAAGTAGGAGAGGTTTGGGAACCAAAAGAAAAAGATGAGACATTAGATAAAGAAACTAATCCTAAAACAAAAAGGAGCAGTAAAAAGACTGCAAGAAAAAAGAAAACAAAGGCAAAAAAAGTTAAATAAAGTATTGATTTATGGCTAAATTTATGTTAAAATAGTTAACGTTAAAAACACACATAAAGATGAGCTTAAAAAGAGTGCTTGAAGGCTAAAGGTCAAAAGTCTTTTTAAACGTTAGTAATCTTTATGGAGGTAATAACTAAAAGGAGGAATAAAAAATGGCAGTAGTTGCAATGAAACAATTACTAGAAGCAGGTGTTCATTTCGGACATCAAACAAGAAGATGGGATCCTAAAATGGCAGAATATATATTCCAAGCTAGAAATGGTATCCATATAATCGATTTACAAAAGACATCTAAAAAATTAGACGAAGCTTATAGCTTTATGAAAGAACAAGCTGAAGAAGGAAAAACAGTTCTATTTGTAGGAACAAAAAAACAAGCACAAGAATGTGTAAAAGAAGCAGCTGAAAAATCTGGAATGTACTATGTTGACCAAAGATGGTTAGGTGGAATGCTTACAAATTTCAAAACAATTGAATCAAGAATTCAAAGATTAAGAGACTTAGAAAAAATGCAAGAAGATGGAACATTTGAAGTTTTACCTAAAAAAGAAGTTATCGGATTAAAAGGTGAAATGGAAAAATTAGAAAA
>JAGATI010000220.1 GCA_017621295.1 Clostridia bacterium
GGAGGGAGGTTTTATGATTAGTTATATTGCGAGTATTGATACTGCACAGATAATACAAAAAATATGCAAAAGAAAAAACATATTAATTTTAAATTCACAAGAAATTGAAACAGATATAATGCAATATGTAAAAGAAACAAAGATTAATTTTAACTTAATAAAATATTTAATAATTGATTTGAATGTACTTACAAATTCAGAAACTGAAATAGTAGAAAATATATATAATTTTTCAAAGTTATATACTAAAACTAGAATAATAATATTAGCATCAAATTATAATGAGCAAAATGCTATTTTAACTAATTTATTTGATTTAGGATTTTACAATATTATAAATGAATTTGAAACAGAAAAAATAGAAGAAAGATTAAATATAGCATTAAGTGAGAATGGAATACAAAAGAATGAAGCAAAAAGATTTAAAAGAAGAGAAGAGGTTATTCAGAAAGAAAGTAAAATTAAAAATATAATTAGTAAGATAGATTTAAAAAAATTAAAACCTACAAAAAAGAAAATAAAAACAGATTCAAATTTAGATATGCCAAGTAATTCGGTATATCTTTTTTCATTGCTTTTAGAGGCAGTTACTAGATTGGTGAAACTGATTTGCTATGTTTTAGTTTTTTGCTTAACTTCAGTAGGTTTAACAATATTACTTAATTCTGAATTAAGAGAAATGGTATTTCAAATATTTGGTTTGAAATAGAAAGGAGTAATATGCATAAAACATTAATTTGTGTTGAAAAAAGAGACTTTCATAGGATTGTAGATGTTTCGAGACAATATGCAGGAAACGATTTAAAGAAATGTTATATATTTAACGAGAAAGGTTATACATCCGAATTTTGTAAAGAAAAAGAAGTTGATGGAGTTAAGTGTGTAATCTTTGGTTGGAGTGGATATCAATTAAGTGAGGCTCAAAGTCACGGAAATGATTTGATAGGACTTCATTATGAATTAAACAGAACTAAAAGAGGGTATATATTAATGGAATTTGAAGATAATCAAATATTTAATTATATAAATAAAAGTAGAATTCCAGAGTTGGATAAAGCAGTTAATATCGACAAAATAATAACAAAAAATGATTTTAATATGGCTTTTTCAGAAGAAGTGATACAAGAGGAGGAAGAAGAATTTGAATAAAAAAATATTAGTAATAACAGGAATAATAATGATTTTACTTGCTAACTTAAGTGTATGTTTTGCAAGTAGCGATTTAAGAATAGTTGAAAAAGAATATACAGTAGATTATAAAATGGCAGATGAATTTTATAATTCAATAGAAAAAAATATTATAGAAGATAAAGTGGGTTATGAATTAAACAATATTGAAAGAAAAGATAATTTTAAAACATTAACAAGAGAAAAAGAAATTATTGAAGAGAAAGTAACTAATACAAATAATTTAGAAGAAGTAATAAAATTATTTAATGATACAAAAGATATTGAAGAAGATAGCTATGTAGGAATATTAAAAAGAGATAATAGTTCATTAAAAGTTGAAATAAAAGATAGTTATCAAGAAGAATATAAAGTATATTTACAAAAAAATTATGATAATGTTTCAAGCAATGAATTAAATGATATTCCCAAAAAAATAACTCAAAATGGCACAACATATTATTTAGTTAATCCAGTTTGGAATGTTGCTAAAACTGAAAATATATCAAATGGTGAAGTGCCTGTGAAATATGATGGAATAATGTATTATGAGGGAATAAAAACTAAAACTATTATTACAAGTTATTTAGCAACAATAAAATACGATGGAGTTTTAGAAAAAGAAGTTCCTAATACAACTACATTTACAGTTACATACAAAGAAGTAAAAGAATATGGAAATATAGTTTCAGCAATAGCAGGAACAACTGGTTTTATATTTGTTAGTGGAATTGTTTTATTAAATTTAAAGAATGTAAAAATATATAATTTACAAAATGGAGAATATAAATTAGTTAAAAAGTTACATTTAAACAAAGATAAAAAGTTATTTATAAATTTAACACCTACTAAAAAAGAAGATAGGATATATAAAATAGTTTTAGCAAAATCATTATATAAATCAGTAAAAGGTAAGAATATAAAAATTAAATATTATGATAGGCAACAAAATTACAATATACAAAATAGAGAATTTGAAGTAATGATTTAGGGGGTGTTATTATTGAAAAAGATTAAGATACTATGTACAGTGATAATACTCGCATTACTTACAGGAGTTTGTATCTTTTTTATAAATAATCAAAACAAAGAATTAGTAAATGTAGAAGATATAAAAACTGATAGAAAATTTGAAAATGTTACTTATGATAAAGTAGAGGATGTTTGGAATGATGAAGTTTTAGGCATATTAACTATTGAAAAAATAGGATTATCATCAACTGTAAAAGAGGGAACATCAAGCGAGATTTTAAAAGATTATATTGGGCATATAGAAGAAACTGCTACTTATGATGGGAATGTTGGTTTGGCAGCACACAATAGAGGTTCAGCTAATAGTTATTTTGCTAGATTAAATGAATTAGAAATAGGAGATATAATTACATATAAAACTAAATTTTATGAAAGAACTTACATTGTAGACAACATACAAGTGATTTATGAGACTGATTGGAGTTTGTTTCAAAGTACAGAAGAAAATAAATTATCAATGGTAACTTGTATATCGGGAAAACGAGAACAGAGGCTATGTGTACAAGCAACTGAAGTAACAGATAACACTTGCAAGTTGACAGAAACAGAGTTACAATAGAAGAAAAAAGGGGAGATTTGTATGTGTAAGAAGTTTTATAAAGGAAAGATAATTTATAAAATATGTATTCCTATATTTTTATGCATTATAATTTTTACTATAGTTATTATTGGAATGAATTTTAATAATACAGAAAAAAATGAAGAAGTTTCAAAGCAAGAAAATAAAACAATTGAAGAAACTGTATCAACATCTAATGAAGAAATAAAAGAAAATGATGTAAGTGTTGAAAATGAGTTACAAGTAGAGGAACAAATAGAAAATGAAATAGTAAAAAACGAAGATAAAAAAGAAGAAAAAATTGAGAAAGTTGATGTGAATAAAACAGAGAAAAAGACAGAAACTAAGGCAGATGTTCCTAAAAATAATAATCAAATAGTAAATTCTCAAACTAAACAAGAAAACAAAGTTCAAACTAATACAAATCAAGGAACTACTGCAAAAAAAGAAGAAGTAAAAGAGCAAACGGTAAAGCAAGAGGAAACAAAAACAGAACAAGCAAAAAAAGAAGAGCCAAAAGTACAAGAACCAGTAGTAGAACAACCTAAAGTAGAAGAAACAAAACCACAGGAAATGGTTAAAGAGTTTAAAATAAATAATACATATATACAAAAGATGAAAAATTATATAAAAAATAATGAAACAGAAGATATGAAAGAATATGGTTATACTATTGTAGTTGATTCATCAATAGTTAATCAAACAACTGGTTTTACATATTCGGATTTTAATATGAATTCTAGAATGGGATTTGTAGGAGAGATTAGAATATATGCACAAGATTATTTTGTTAATGGTGAATATGTGGAAACGCGTTGTTATGTGTATTAAAAATATAATAATAAATCAAAGCACTTCATAGGAGGTGCTTTTTATAATGGAGGTAAAAATTTAATGAAAACAAAAATAAAAAAAGTATTAATAATAACATTAATAATAATGATGATTTCTCCAATGACTTTTCAAGTATTTGCAGTTAATATAGGAGATAAACCATATTTACAAAGAGGTGAAAATGGATATTTATCAGTACAATATTATAATAAAGATCATTGGACATATATAGTTCATAATATAGTAACTTATGATGATGGTACAGGAACAAAAAGAGTGGCATATTGTGTTGTACCAAATATGCCTGGTATAGAATGGTTAGATGGCAATAAAGAGGGATACAATGTTAATATAACTGAATTATTGTCTGATGTCGAATTGTGGAGAGTTTATAGAAATGGTTATCCATATAAAACACCAGCAGATTTAGGAGTAGAGACAGATGGAGATGCATATTTAGCAACTAAATTAGCAGGACAATGTATAATACAAGATAGACCATTAAATGAAATACGTACTTTTTATCGTGCAGGTCAAGCTCCAGTTGCAGGTCAAAATTTAGAGGATATTCAAAGAAGAGGTAATAAGATTATAAATGCAGTTTATAAATTAGTAGAAAATGCTCGTAATAGTAATGAGACACCTGCTGATAATAGTATTATAAATATTTCAAAAGTAGGAAGTTTTGAATCTAATAAAAATAATTGTTATTCACAAAAATATAAAGTTACATCAGAGACTGAAATGGCTAGTTATACAGTTAGAAATATAATAGGATTCCCAGAAGGAAGTTATAGTGCAGATTTAAATGGAAATGCGAAAACTACTTTTAGTGAAAATGAACAGTTTAAGATAATGATTCCTAAAAATTCAATAACAAGTAACATTAGTGGAAAAATAAGTATCGATACAAAATGCAAAACATACCCAGTATTTTATGGAGAGGGACCTGCAGGTTACCAAGATTATGCAGTATGTGCTGACCCTTATGCAGACTTAAGAAAAACAATTACAACAGACATAGAGGTATGTAATTCTTCTCTAAAAATATATAAAACAGATAAGGAAACAGGAGTAAAATTATCAGGAGTACAATTTAATGTTAGATATAAAGATGGTACAAATATTGGAGATTTTACAACTAATAAAGATGGAGTAATAAATATTAAAAATTTAAAGCAAGGTACTGTAATAGTTAAAGAAATAAAAACTCAAAATGAGTATGTTTTAGATTCTAACGAAAAAGAAGTTTCAATTGGTTTAAATACAGATACTAGTGTAACTATAACGAATATGCATAAAAAAGGAAATTTAACAATATTAAAAGTTGACAAAGATGATAACGATCTTACATTAGGAGGAGTAGAATTTGATTTAATAGATTCAACTGGGAAAGTAATTAAACATTTAATAACAGATGTAAATGGAAGAATTGAAGTTGAAAATCTTAATACTGGTACATATACCTTAAGAGAAACAAAAACAAAGAAAGAATATAATTTAGCAGTAGATAAAGACTTAACAATTACTTGGAATGAAACAGCAGAAGTAAAAGTTGAAAATGAAAAGAAAAAAGGTCAAATCAAAATAATAAAAGTAGATGCTGATTATAATGAAGTAAAACTAGAGGGTGTAGAATTCCAAATAATAGATAAAAACAATCATATAGTTGAAACAATAAAAACAAATAAGAACGGAGAGGCAACTACTTCTAGATTGCCAATTGGTGAATACAAAATAAAAGAATCAAGTTTAGGTACTAATGAAGAATATGTTTTAAATGAGGAAGTTAAAACTATAACTGTTGAAGAAGGAAAAATAAAAACTATAAAATTTGAAAATGAGCGAAAGAAAGGTAATTTAAAAATATATAAAGTAGATTTAGATAATAATAAAATACCAGTATCAGATGTGGAATTTGAGGTTACAGATCAAGATGGATATAAATATAAAGCTATATCTGATGAAAATGGGATTGTTTATATAGAAAATATAAGAACAGGTAGTGCAACTATAAAAGAAACTAAAACTAACAAAATATATAAATTATCAGAAGAAACATATAATACAGAAATAAATTGGAATGAAACAACAGAAATAACAATTCAAAATGAAAAGTTAAAAGGTCAAATTGAAGTATTTAAAGTAGATAGCGAAAATAATGAGATTAAACTAGAGGGTGTTGAATTCCAAGTAATTAATTCTAATGACGAAGTAGTAGAAACAATAACTACAAATAAAGATGGATATGCAATAACATCTCGTATTCCTATTGGAGAATATAAACTAAAAGAAGTAAAAACAGATGAAATGCATATTTTAAATGAGGATATTATAAAAGTTGATGTAACAACAGATATAATTTCAAAATTAAATATTACTAATGACAGAATAAAAGGTCAAATAAAAGTAATAAAAACTAGCCAAGATGATAACTTTATAAATGAAACAAAAGCAGGAACACCAATTCCTAATGTTAAGTTTGAAGTATACGATTCTAATAAAAAATTAGTTGGTGAAATAATTACAGATAAAGATGGAATTGCTATAACAGAAAAACTTGATAAAGGTACATATGCAATAAAAGAAGTGGAATCAGGAGAATGGTATTTATTAAATGAAAATGAATTTTCAGCAGAGATAAAAACTCACGGAGAAATAGTTGAAGTAAATATTACTAATGAATCAGAAAAACCATCAGTAGAAATTGAAAAGACTGGTATAATTCAAACAACTGCTAATCAAGAAATTAAATACGACTTCAAAATAAAAAATACTGGGAATGTGCCATTAGACAAATTTACTTGGTACGATTATTTACCAACAGAATATGTTAGAATTACAAAATTAGTAACAGGAACATATAATCAAGATTTAGATTATTCAATTTATTATAAAACTAATAAAAATGATTATAGATTATTAAAAGAAAATTTAAATACACAAGTTAATAATTACATTGATTTTTCAAATTTAGAATTAAGAGATGGCGAATATGTAACAGAATTTAAAGCTGATTTTGGAACTGTTGATGTAGGATTTGAATCTGTTATAAATCCATATATTTTTGTAAGAGTAAATTCAGATGTTGAAAATGATGATGTATTTACAAACAAAACAAGAATAGAGGGTTATAATAAAACATATATGGTTTGGGATGAAGATGATCATACTACAAAAGTATATGAAAAAGAATTAAAAGTAAAGAAATTACCAAGAACAGGTATGTAGTTTTAAAGGAAGAGTTTTAGGCTCTTCCTAAATTTTTACAGGAGGATTGATTGGAAAAGTTTAATATAGAAATGACAAAAGATGAAATGATAAAATATTATGCGAGTAAGATTATAGAGGATGCTTTAAAAGAATGTATACAATGTAATATTTTAGTTGATATAGAAAAATATAATTTAATAAATGAATATAAAAAAGATATATTAGAGCAAATATCTAAAGATGAAAGAATTGCTGATGTCGAATTAGATGCAGATGGTAATTTTGATATAATATTTTATACAGACTTTTGTCCTAATTATGAAGAAGAATTAGAATAAATTTAATAAATGGTAAATAAGAAAAACATCTATAAATTTTTATAGGTGTTTTTCTTATGCCATAACGAGAGATGCCGTAAACTCGTTATAAAACAATAAAGTGATAGGATTAGTCATCCGTTGCAATAAAATGACTTGCAGTAATTTAAACAGTCTATTTAAATTATATGTGTAGGTGAGAATTCGTAACGAAAACTCACAATAAAAAAAGAGTATCAGGAGGCAAAACTTGTAAGAGGATATGCAGATGTAAAAAGTTTGGGCAAGGATGAACAAAGTTATCATAATAACGGCATCTGCAGTAGATATAAAATCTACATACTAGACTACCATAAGTGAAACGATGGGATGAGGGGTTTCATTTATGGTGTATTATTTTTTTAACATAAGGGAATAATACACCATTTTATTTACTCAAGGATTTCAGGGTTTCATATAAATTAAGGAAAAACAGGAGTTTTCGGCAAATTTTAGAAAGTTAGAGAAATGAGTTGACAAGTAATTTGAACAGAGTTAACATCACACAAATATATAGATCCAAGGAGGTGTGAATATGGAAAAATATTTGTTAGAAGATATTACTAGTAATAATAGTAGTATTATAAAAATAATCTTTGACTATCAAGAACAAGAAGAATGTATGCTAGATAAGAAAACATCAAAGGATTTAAAAAGCATATATAAAAATCAAGCAAGAGAAGAAAATAATATAAAGAATTTATTAGAAAAAAATATTTTTGATGTTAATACTAAAAGAAGTATATTGGATGCTTTAATTAATTTTAAAGAACTTTTTAGAGATGAAACTTCTTGTTTAAGTGAAAGATATTATAAAGTGGGATTTCAAAGTGGGATAAAACTAATTACAGAATCTTTTAAAGAATAAAAATTGTCTAAATATATTGACTTATAATTAAAGTGGACTATAATGTAAATAGAATTTATGAATTCATATATATTTACTAAATCGTGGGTAAGAGAAATCTTACCCTTTTATTATTTTTTAGAATATTTGTTTGATTTATTGATAATTGTAAAATGTTATGATAAGATACAATTAAAATTAGGGTTTCAAGACTTATAGTTAGGAAATATATGGAGTGATGATATGACATTAGATTTTGTAACTGATTATATAAATAGAAAACTTATAGAAAATGAAGACATAATAAGATATACTT
The DNA here is from genome assembly GCA_017621295.1 of Clostridia bacterium. The sequence goes on from JAGATI010000220.1 coordinate 8,325, forward strand.
ATTATGAATTAAGAGTAAAAAACAATATGTCTGAAGAAGATGTGGATAGATTTTTAGAATTAAATAAAACATATTTAGAAAATATTGGATATCAAGTATATTTTACAGGAGCTAAATTTATATATGATAATGCAAATAGAACTGTTCAGCCGAATGAATTTATGATTGCTGTAAAAGAATAAGAATAAGTATTAACAATTTTAATATGGAGTATCTGTTTTTGACGTAAGTAGAAATAAGTTATACGAAATTCTTAAAGAACATAATAATGGTGAAATTGATGAAGAAAGCGAAGATAGTTACGGATTTACCAATATTAATGTAGGAATATGGAAAGATTCTGCCAATGAAGATGATGACTATTGGACAACAATCCTAATTGAAAAAAAGATTATTATTCAAAATATTAGTAAACATCACACAATTTTTGAAAGGGGAAAAATTATGGATAAATTTAATGATTCAAAAAAAGAAAATGAATATAGAAAGCTATCTGAAGAGGAGTATTATGAGGCAAAACCGCAGTTTTATCAAAAAGATAATTCTATAGTAGGTGTATGTACACTCACAGAAGAAACGTTAACATTATTGCCTAAAAAATTTGAATATGCAGTTCAAGGGAAAAAAGTTGAGAACTATAGATTATGTATATGTAGTACTACTAAAAATAAAATCATAGCAGATTTAGAGTATTTTAAAGCTTTTAAAGAGCTAGAGAAAAAAGCAGTAGGCAGTTCGGAAAATTACATATTGGTTGAGCTTGGTTTAGATGATTTAGAGGAAATAATCAATTTAGTTAATAATTAGAATAATCAGACCTTTTGTATAAAAAATGATGAATAATTATAACAACTTTAATAATAGCAGTTATTATTTATTTTATAAAATATAAAAAGAGCAAAATAAGTATTGAATAATAAAAGATATTTAATAGAAAGGGTGAATTTATGAACAATTGTATTAGTAAATTTATTGAAAAATTTAGACCTGGAGAAAATTTACAAAAACCAGATGAAGAAATTTTAAACTTTGGTAGACAGATGCTACCCAAAGATATAATTCATTTATGGGAAGAATATGGATTTGGCGAATATGGAGAAGGCTTAATTAAAGTTGTTGATCCAAGAGAATATATGAACAGTCTATATACTTGGTTAGGACAAAAAGATTTTAATAAAATACCAATAATAGTCACAGCCTTTGGAGATATTTTTTATTATAGAAAATTAGAAGACAATGAAAATGACATATCATTATTAAATATTCATTATAGAAAAATTGAAGTTTGTGCTTATTCTTATCAGGATTTTTTTGAAGATTATATATTAGATGAAAATATAATAAAAAATGTACTAAGAGAAGATTTATTTAAACAAGCAGTAGAAGAATTAGGAAAACTCGAATATAAAGACATATTTTTCTTTACCCCAGCTTTAGTTTTAGGTGGTGGAGAAGATATAAAATATATAAAAAAAGGAAATGGAGCTATTCACCATCAAGTTTTATTACAAATTGGTCAATAATTATTGTTAATACAAATAGTTAAATTATTAATTAAAAAGTGTAGAAAGTAAAGATTAAAAATCAAATGAAAGGAATTAAAAAATATGAGTTTATTTAATAAAATAAAAACAGAAAAAGTTCAAAAAGAAGGACAAATTGAAGATTCGCAGTCAGAAAAGATAATTAGAAGAGCAAATTCAAACTCAAAAATAAAAAAACAAAATATTGCTTGTTACGAAGAATTACCTTGTATAGAATCAAGCAATGAAGTAAAATTAAAAAGTTTGGACGAAATTTGTAAAAGAGCACTAGCCAGTTTTCTAGTAATACAACTTGCCTGTGATATTAATAATGGACAATATGAAGAATCAGTAGGAATTATTTCAAAATTGCTAAAAAAATTTAATGTAGATGTTTGCTTAAATAAAAAAGAACAAAAAATATTAGACGGAACTTATGAAATGCAAGATGCAATAGATATTGACTGGGAATATGAAACATATTGGTCATTAGTTTGGGCTTTAGGGTTAGTAGATGATATATCTGATGCAAGTGACGTATGTGATTGTAATTATGCAATACAATTATTTAACGAGAGCAATTCATATAAAGATTTTAAAAATAAATGTAATCTTAGAAATGTAAATGAAATTTTAGATATGTTAGATTTATATTACAGATATCATTGGGCTTGTGTTGAAAAAAGAATAAAACCAGAAACATCAATTGGAAACTTAAATCCAAGTGTTGTTGTTGAAAGAAGAAGAGGATTAGAATGGCTTATAAGTCAAACACAAGACTGGTATGATATTTCATTAGATACTTAAAATTTAATTATAATTAACTAAAAAATAATAAAGGAATAAGAAAGTAGGTGATTTTTATGAAAAGTAAATTACTATATGTTATTCTGGGAATAATTATAGTTGTAATGAATGTGTTTTTTATTAATCAATTTTATACGATTAAGATAAGACAAGAAATCAACCTAAGTGATGAAGAAAAAAATGTTGTAAATGAATATGAATTAATAAAAGATATAAAATCATATGAAAAAACTAGTAATTTTATATATGCAAAACATAATAGCTATACTTCAGAGGATGCTGAAAATATGACGATTCCAGCATACGATGGAAGTGTATATGGAGACGGGTATTCTGCAAATAGCTATAGTGGAAAATTTATGATTAATGGGCGATGTGTATATGAAGCAGATACAGGAAGTTTGTTCCAATATATTATGAGTATTGTTGCTATAAGTGTTATTGAAATAGTTATTTTAGTAATTATTTTGATAAAAAGAAAAAAAACAAAATGGTAGGAGGGAAATAAATTGAAAGAAACAGAAGAATTAAATTCAAGTGGTTGGGATGCTATAACAAATGAATGTAATACAGTTTACCCAAACCAAAAAAATCCAAAACATTATGGGACACTAATAAAATGGAAACTAGGAGGAAATGACCCATTAGATGGAATTAGTATATATGATGGAGGAAATTATTGGCATTTCGTAACCTATGGATTATCAGAATTATACGAAAAAGAAACTGATGATCTACAATATAGTGGTTACGGAATGGAATTCACTTTTAAACTAAAAAAAGATAATTACGAAGATGAAGAGCAAGAAATTAAATGTATATGTGGAATTTTACAAACTATAGCAAGAATTACATTTAATAAAGGTGAAATATTTAATCCATTTGAATATTTATATACAGGACAAGCTGTAGGAATTGATGCAAAGCAAAAATCTAATATAACAGGCTTTATAACTGTTCCTGATGATAAGTTGCAAACATTAAATACACCAAATGGAAAAGTTGAGTTTGTTCAGTTTATAGGGGTTACTAATAAAGAAATAGAGGCAATAAAAAATAAAGAGTTAAAAGTTACAGAATTATATGAAAAATTAGGAAGTGGAATTACAGATTATAATAGAAAGTCTGTAATTTAAAAACGATAGTAAATTAAAAAGAGTGTTGGCTAAAAAATTGCAATTTTGTGATTATGTTAAAGAAAGTAAATTTGGTAACTTCTTCTTTAAAAAGAAAATAAAAGAATTACTTGAACCACAATCTATTGAAGAAGAAAGATAATTAGTTGTAAATAGATTGTTAAATTATTAGTAAATAAAAAATAAATAATATATTAAAAATATTAATTAGGAGGAATTTAAAATGAATTTTATAGTTTTCGGTATCGTAATGATTTTTGTTGTAATAGTTATTATATTAGGAATTAAAAGTAAAAAAGAGTGTGATGAAATGGTTTCAAAATTAACAGAGGAGCAAAGAAATATATTAATGTCAACAGAAGTAACTTTTGTTGAAAAAAATGCATGGGTACAAAAAGCAATGGTAGCTAAAATAAATGATAAAGGTAATAAAATAAACATAAAATTATTATGGTTTAATAAGGTAATACAAAATAATGAATATAATACAATTACAATTGCAGATGTAGCAATAACAAAATTAGAACAAGAAGAGCATAATTTAAAAGAAGGTGATTTTGTAAAATTCTATTTTGCACCAGAAAAAAATATAGGTAGAACAAAAATAATTTGGGATTAGTTTTATTAAAAGTTAAATAAAAGATAAAATATGGAGTGTTTAACTAGAATGATAGATAATAATGAAATATTAAAACATACAATAGAAAAATACAAATTAAATTTAGGTAATAATTTTAAATATGTAGGTGCAACTATAATACAAAGAAGTGAGTTTCCAACGTATACAGAAATTCTATTTTGTGAAGATGAATTAGTAGATGAAAACAATATTCCTTATTTAATGGTAAGTTTTGTTCCCAAAGGAATATTTGAAAGAGATAGAATTATAGTTTTTTATAAAGAAGATGGAACAAGATATATAATTCCAATAGATGGTGATAATTGGAAGCTGATAGGGAATAACATACCAGAAAATGTAAAAAATATTGATTATGGGAAAGCCAAAAAGATAAGACATAGAAATGCTTTAAAAGTAGAAAAGACACCAATAAAATTAACTAAAGAAGAAAAGAAAAATCTTTTAAATAAATATGATAAAATATTAAAAAAAGGAAAATTTATTTTTGGCGGAATTCTAACATCTTTTCTTTGGTTTCTTTTTATAGCATTAGTAGTAATTTTTTTTGTTGTAAAATTAAGAAACAATGTTTTTCTAGGTGTATCAACTTTAATAATTGGAATAATTAGTTGGATTGCAGTTTCATTTTTTACAATTAGGTTATTTTATAAATATTCAAGTCTAAACAAAGTAAATTATAAAAGCGAAATACTATTTAAAGGAATATATAAAACAAAATTAAACACACAAGTGCATGGATATTATTATGATGGAAGTACTTGGCTTTTAGGGTATTATACAATATCTTCTGGAAATGAAGTTATTTTACAAAATCTTAGATATGGAGATATTATTTATAGATATTCTAAAAATGAGAAACCAGTAAATGAAGAACTATGTTTTTTTGAAAAAAAATAAATATTACAAGGAGGAAAATATGAACATAATGTATCTTAACACTCTACCAGAAGTAGAAAATAAATTTAATGTTAAACTACAAGATGATGAAAAAGTAATTTTTACTGCAAAACCCACTTGTTTTGGAACTGAAACAGGTAGATGGCTTGGAAGTTCAAATGGGGTTGGCAATCCAAATTCAAAAATTACTTTAACTAATAAAAGACTTATTGCTGACAATAATGTTGGTGGAGTATGGATAGTTGATATTGCTAACGATATAGTTGATTGTACTAAAGTTGAAAGTGGAAAATTTATTTTAAAATCTACGTATATTCTTGTAAATTTAAATAAGGAAATAATATTTAATAATGAAACAGAAAAAATGAATGGATTTCGATTTTATTTTAATAAAAAAGATATAGTAAAATTTGAAACGATTATGAATAATTTATTAAAATAAATAATTAATGGGAGGCAAGAGGTGCAATGAAAAATAAAAAAGTCATACTTATTTGTGGTATAGCATTAATATTGATTATATTGGTTCCAGTTTTTATGTTTCTAAATAGGAAAATTATTAGAATAGAAAGCGATAGTTATTTTGGTGGAAAAAGTACTTGTACTATTTATAAAAATGGTAAAGTTGTATATAAGTTAGAGGAAAACAATGGGACTAAACATGAAAAGAAAATACATTATTTGAGTAAAAAGCAAGTAAAATGAATTAAATAAAGTTGTAAATAAAAATTATGATAAGGCTTCAGTAAAAAGTAGTGGAATGAGTATGCCAGATGGTACAACCAGTGACATTTCATTTTATAAAAACGGTTTTAAAGTTAAAAGTATATCATGTGTTAGCGGAGATAAAGAAAATGAAAATTTGAAACAATTTGAAAACTATTAAGATATGAGCTCTTGAAAATTTACATAAAATATGTTATACTATATGTGTTAGTGGATTGATATATCCACCCTCGTAAGAGGATATACAAAACCGCCAGAATTCTGGCAGGAGGAATTTTATGAGTTATAAAGATGAGTTGAAAAAACAGCATGCTGAGGCATGCAAAAAATGTGATGAGTTGGCGAAAACTTGCAGTAGCAAGGATGGATTTACGCCAATAATTAAAGCTTGTCAGGAAAGAGACAAGCTTGCCGAACAGTTAAAAAAACTCTAAACTCAAAAAACGGTGCAGCTCTTAATTGAGTTGCACTTTTTTTGAATTATAAATTTTATTACGTTTTTTCAGTAAATTTAAAATTAGCATAAATATAACAGAGGATTCTATGCAGAGTCCTCAATATTTTTTAAATGCGTTATAAGTCCAACTACAAACTGTTTAGGTGAAATCGATGCATTATAATTATCAATTAAAAATAATGAACTAAAAGTTTTTTTATCAGATAAACGATTGGCAGTATCAATACAACTTCGCAAACGAGATTGTATTTTGTTCGGGTTGCAAGAATATTTCGTAGACATCATACAATAAAGTTTTTTCAAATTGTCTAATAATTCTGAATCCGTATAACACGCTTTTATAATATCTGTTAATAATTTGCAACTTTTGGAATACGGATTTAACTTCAATTTGCATAATATTACTTGCCATTCGTGTTCAGGAAATTGTTTTGTAATCAGCTCACTTTTTATTTCAGATACAGTTTTAAGTAAGATTTCAGATGGTGCAGGTTTTAAGATAATTCTATATACTTTTCTAGTATTTAATAAATTATCTTTTAATTTTGTATCTCCAGTGATAACAATTGCATTACATTTTGGATTTTCTCTTTCGCAGATTGATAAATCGTTAATTAATTCTAATCCATTCTTTTTCGGGAGCCCTAAATCTAATATTAAGATATCGGGTTTGATATCCTTATACATTTTTAAAGCGGATTCTCCATCTTTTGCATATCCTACAATTTCCACATTAGTATATTTTGAAAAAATATCTTTATAATATAAAAATATTGATTCGTCATCTTCAGCAATCATAACACTAGTTGTTCCCATAAGAAATACCTCCTATAAAATTATTTTGCTAAAGAAAAATATATTATGTTGAGCAAATTATAACATAAAATATTGAAAAATACAATTACTGGAAATTACTTGGGGTAATGGCATAAAATGGTGCGAAAAAAACACCATTTTATGCCATTTTATGCTATTTTATACCATTTTTGAGCGATTCGATGAAAAAGGTGGTATATTCCAATTGGACAATAGTCTAAAAATAAGGGAAGAATTAATCATAGGAAAAATTGTAATGTACTAATGATATGAATATTTAATTTTGAAATTGTTTTTAGATTATTGTGCGAGGGGGAGTTTGTATGAGTGGATAGAGAATATTAATTTAATAGGAAATAATAAGGAATATATTCTTCCTTTGTTTTGGGTATTGTCCAATTTTAAAAAATTGGAGGATGGCTTATGGAAAGGAAGAATTATTTAGTTGAGGAGTTATCAGAAGAAGAGGACAAATATATAAAAGTATCAATAAAAAAAGGATATCTTAAGTTTATAAGAAATAATTTTAAAGAATTAAATGTGAAGAAATATTTAATTGATGATGTAAATATTCAGGATAAAATTCCTGCGATTGAGGAGAGTTATTTTAATGTGGATTTGTGCCAAATTGATCAATGGGATTTAGATTATAAATATTCTAAAAAACAACAGGATATTTGTGTGCAAAAATTAAATAGTTTAGCTATACAATCTGGACTTGAGAAGTATATTAGAACACTAACTTATAATGAAAAGTTGGTGTTCTTTTTGTTAAATATTCAATGTTTATCTATTAATAAAACATCTTTTTTGATTAGTGTAGATTGGGAAACTGTAAAAAGAAGAAAAAAATCAGCGGATAGAAAAATTGGGGAGGAAAAAAATAAAAATGGAAAAAGATAGTAAATTTAATTCATATTCATTAACAGATGAAGAATATGAAAAAGTAATAAATAAATATATTCCAATAATCAAGCAAAAAACAAAAAAATTAGGATATATGCAGGATGATTGTATACAAGAAATTATAATTACATTACATCATTCTTTAACTAAAAATAGAGAAAATAGAAAAAAATTAAAAAAATTTTAAAAAATGCCATAATTTGATAATTTTTTTGGAACATACCCTATAGAAAGGAGGGTATGTTGTGGAAGACAAAAATCTAATCGATATTGAAACGGCAATTGATTATGCACAATTAGCTTTTCATACACTAATAAATAGTGGAACAGAAATATCAGCTAAAGAAATAAAAAAAGAAATAATTATGTTGCATAACAAATTCGGTACAAAAGAAGTGAAGAGACTAAACAAAATTATTTCAAAGGGAAAATAATAAAGATTTAAAAATTAATTATTTTCTCTTTGAATACCTACATAAAAGTAGAATAGGTAGAGTTCGACATACTGGCTCTATTAGTTTCTTCATATATAAAAGTTGTTAGTAAAAAATCTACCAAACAGGAGTATGCTATATGTCAAATAAAGAAAGAATTAAAGAATTATATTTTAACTGTAAGTATAACCAAACAGAGATAGCAAAAGAATTAAATGTATCTACTAAATATGTAAGTAAAGTTCTTCTATTAGATAGTAGATATATTAAAGAAAAAACAAGGCGTCAAAATGAAAATAGAGCCAAAAATAAAAAAGAGACAATAAATTACATTACTAATCAAAGAAAACTAATTGCTAGAGATGTAACATACGAAATAATGAAAAATCAACACGAACAAGCAAGTAGAGAATTATCGGGAGGCAGAAAACCTATTGGTAACAGAGCATATAGAGATTGGAATACATCAATATATAAATTTAATGAAAAAACAAAATCATATGTTCTAAAAAAAGGAATAAATGTAGGTGCAGATGTTCCCAAAAGAATTAAATGGAATTTAAATTAATTAGTTAAATGTACAAGTATTACTGAATAGTTTTAGAATAAGGAGTTGTGCTTATGAATATAACATTCAATTATCCAAATGATAAAACTAAATTAGAAAACGGAATAGCAAATATTAAAGCATTTTTAATACAAAGGTATATAGATGATTTAAGTTATGATGATAAAACAAAAAATACAATTAAAGAATCTATAATAAAAGAATTGCAAAAGACTTGAAGAATATATTAACCAGAGTTAGAATCACAGCAAAAAGGAGGAAATTTATATGAAGACGGTTGCAATTTATACTAGAAAATCAAAGGCTACCGATAAAGGTGAGTCAATAGAAAACCAAATAAATCTATGTAAAAATTATATTAGTAAGATATTTCTTGAAGATGAAGTTAAAATTGAGGTTTATAATGAGGGAGAAGGATTTTCAGGTGGTGATTCTACAAGAAAGAAGTTTAATGAATTAATTCAAGATGCTAAAAAAGGAAAATACAATGTATTAATATGCTATAGATTAGACAGGGTTGCAAGAAGTGTTGCCGATTTTTCTGATTTAATAGAAGAATTAAATCGTAATAACATAAGTTTTATATCTGTAAAAGAACAATTTGATACAACAACACCAATGGGAAGAGCTATGATGTACATAGCATCAGTTTTCGCCCAGCTTGAAAGGGAAATAGGTGCAGAAAGAATTAGAGATAATATGCGAGAATTAGCCAAAACAGGTAGATGGCTTGGCGGAACTACTCCAACTGGATATGAATCTGTAGGATTTGAACTTATGAATGTTAAAGAATATGATGAAAATAATGAAGTAGTTACAAAAGTAAAAAAAGCATTTATGCTAAAAGAAATTGATGAAGAAATATATACTATTAAAACGCTATTTCAAAAATTTTTAGAATTAAAATCATTAACGGCATTGGAAACATATGCTTTAAATAATAATATTAAAACTAAAAATAATATATATTTCTCAAGATTTGCATTAAAATCTATTTTAACAAACCCTGTGTATGCTAAAAATGATTTAGATATGTATAATTACTTTAAAGAAAATGATGTTGATGTGTTTTCTAATAAAGAAGATTTTGATGGTCTACACGGAATTATGGCTTATAACAAGACCTTGCAAGTAAAACATAAGGCAACAAGAAAAAGAGATATTAATCAATGGATAGTTGCTTGTGGTAAGCATAAAGGTATAATAGACGGTAGAGATTGGATATATGTTCAAAATATATTAAATATTAATAAACAAAAAAGTTATAGAAAGCCAAAGAAAAATACTGCTATTTTAACTGGAATGATATTTTGTAAGGAATGTGGCTCTCCAATGAGACCACGAATTCAAACTGGAAGATTGTACAAAGATGGAACTGAAAAATATGCGTATTCGTGTACTTTAAAAGAAAAAAGTAGATGTAAGAAATGTACTGGAAAAAATATTAATGGTAATGAAATTGATGCCTTATTATTAGAAAAAATAAAAGATCTTATTGCACCAAATCAAAAAATATGTGAAGAACTAAAAAGAATCGCAAATACTAAAGTTGATATTGTAGATAAAAATGATGAGTTTATATCTTTGAAAAGTAAGTATGATAAAAATCAAAAAGATTTAGAAAATTTAATACAAAAGATTAGATATGTTGATATAGATTTAATAGATGATATTAATAAAGAAGTGAAAAAGATTAAAAAGGAAAATGAAGAAATATCTATTAAATTAAATAAGTATAATGAGGAAAAAGAAATTAATAAATTGGAGGTGGATGTTGCACAAATTGTTTTAGAGATTATAGAAAATCATTTTAATAAGTTTAGTGAATTAGATATTATGGAACAAAAGGCACTACTTAGATTGATAATTAATAATGTATCAGGAAATGGAGATACAGTAGAAGTAAATTTATTAACAGATAATTCATCTGCTTTTTTAAAGTCGACATTGTTGCCAACAGGTGAGGATAGAAAATGAGATATTAATGCATTTAAGAAGTATAAAAAAATTAGGGGCAGAAGTTTTTTTAGATGAACCAATAGGTAAAGATAAAGATGATAATACTGTAACCCTGCAAGAAGTTTTAGAAAATAATGATAAAAATATAGAAGAAGAAGTTGATTTGAAAATGAAGTTAAAGAAAATGTATGAAAAGATGAAAGAAATTTTAAAAGATAGAGAAAAACTAATATTAGAGTTAAGATTTCGGATTAAATGGAGATAAACCAAAAACACAAAATGAAATAGCAGAGATGATGGGAATTTCTCGTTCTTATGTATCTAGAATTGAAACAAAGGCGATTGGAAAATTATCTAAAGAATTTGAAGATGAAATATCTGATAATAGCTAATTTAAGTATAAAATAAAAATCGAATGATAATAATTTTCATAATAAATATTATTTATAATATATTACTACTTATAGACAAAATTTAAAAAGTAAAAAATAAGTGGACTTTAAAAATATATAAAGTTCACTTTTTATATTGCGTGAAAATACTTGTATTAAGTAATATTTGATTGCAAGGATAATGAATTGTTGTAAAGTTAATTTTAAGTTTATAGCATGAGAGTGAAAATAAATTATTACAACTTTGAATATAATAAAAAACAAATAATTAATTTAAATTTGCATAAAAAATAAAATATGTATAAAGATAAAAATATAAAAATAAACCATATGGAATAATTTACTAAGTTTTTCAAAAAATTCTTATTATTTTGTTGCTATTTTAGTTATTGTATTGTATGATATTGTAAGTAAAGATATAATTAATATATGTAATATATAAACAGTAGAAAGGAGTCTAATATATGAAAAAAGTAGTAACTTGTTTGCTTACTGTATTTTTTATTTTTATTATATGTCATACAGTAGTAACTGCAAATGATACATCTACAAACAATGTTTTACAAGGTGAAAGTACTACAGGCGAATTAATTGAATTAAAAGAAAGAGAAATGCAAACAATAGAAGATTATAAAGTAGCCTATGGATCAGATACATATGGATTAGCAGCATATATATTAAATAGAATAAGAATATATAGTATACCATTATGTTTTGTAGGTATAGCTATTGCAGCTATATATCAATATGTTTTAGGTATAAGAAAACTAGATGTAAGAGATAAAGGTTTTAATATTATGATTGCAATTATAACTGTAGCTGTAATATGTCAAGTATTGCCACTAATTTTTGCAATAGTAGTAAAAGGTTGGAGGGGTTAAACAAATGAAGGTTTTATTTGCGGTAAATAATGAAAAGATTTCTGAATCAATAATAAAAAGATATCAGAGAGATTATAAGGAGATAATATCAAGTAAAAATGTATATTATTTTAACGCAATATTAAAAGAATTACAAAAGGATAAATCATATGATAGAATAATTATTAGTGAAGATTTAGAACCATTTTCTAATAATAATTATGAAGCAATTGACAAATTTATATTTGATAAATTAGATAAAATAAGTGATGAAGCATTTAATCAAGAAGGAGCAAGTATTCCAATTATTCTAGTTAGTACAGATAGACGTACAAGACCAGAACCTTTGTTAATAAAGTTATTTGGTATTGGTGTATATGATGTATTAGTAGGACAAGACAGAAGTGTAGAAAAAGTTTGCGAACTATTAAATAAACCAAGAAGTAAAAAAGAAGCAAAAGCATATTATAAAATTGATTCAGATAATGTTGATTATAAACCAGAAAATGAGAATGATGTAAGTGAAGTAGAAATACAAAATATATTAGCACATTACAAAAAGCTTGGAAAAAATGAAGAAAAATATATTGAAAGTTTTGATAGTATAGCAGTACAATATACAGATGAGCAATTAAAATTAATAATTACATTTTTACCTAAAAATGTAATTTCTGTATTGGAATCGGGGTCATCTAAATATAGACAAGTAATGGGGTTAAATCCAAAAAATTTTAATTCAAAAGATAAGAAAATAAAAGCTAAAAATGAAGAAAGTCAAAAAATAGAATTTATAGAAAAAGAATTAAATAAACAAAAATTAAGTAAACCTGTAATAATTCCAACTTCTGTAGATACAAGTAAGGTTAAGAAAATAGTAGATAAAAAAAGCGAAAAAGATTCAAAAGAAGAATTGCAAAGAAAACAAGAATTATTAAAAAAGAAAAAGATTCAAAGAAAACAAGAAATGTTAAATAGAGAAAAAATGCTAAAAGAACAGGAAAGAAAAAAAGAAAAGAAAGTTATAGAACAAATGAAAGAAAAAGAAGAAAAATTATCTTCAGAAAACAAAGTGAATAATCATGAAGAGCCAAAGAGAAGAGGAAGACCACCTAAAAAGATAAAAGAGAATCTTCCAAATGTAGAAGATATTGTAGAAGAGCCAGTAAAAAGAAAAAGAGGTAGGCCACCTAAAAATAAAAAAGAAGATATTAAAGATATAGAAGTTAATATAGAAGAGCCAGTAAAAAGAAAAAGAGGAAGACCAACTAAAAATAAAAATATTGAAGAACTACCAAAAGAAGAAATCAAAGAGAAAAAGATATCTGCTATTGATGATGAGTTTGAAACATTACCAGGTTTTGATGATTACGAAGATGATGAAGAAAATGATGATGAAGTACTACCAGGCTTTGATAATTACGAAGATGACGAAGAAGATGATGAAGTACTACCAGGCTTTGATAATTACGAAGACGACGAAGAAGAAGATGATGAAGTACTACCAGGTTTTGATGATTA
>JAGATI010000221.1 GCA_017621295.1 Clostridia bacterium
CCATCAAATAACGACTATTATGCTTATAATGATATAATAAATGGATATTATAGATTGTCTGTAGAAGAGACTTCTCAAATAAAGAAGCTGACATTGATATATAGAGCATTCTTAAATTGGAATGATTATCTTGAATATATGAAAGCTATGAGAAGCATTGGATTAGACAATCCGGAATATAAAGATAAGCTTAATTCTATAGCAAATGAGCTTGGTATAGTATATAATTGTGAGGTTACATATGACTTTATAGAGAACACTATATATTACAAATATCCTGAATATAATATGGGGAATCTTACAGACTGGTATGGTACAGATGAAGATGGTAAGATTATAGAAAATGGAATAGGTCCAAGAACAACTTTCAAATGGAATTATGAAAGTAAGCCAATATTGGATCCAGATACAGGTGAAGTGATTGGTGAGGAAATTGTTGCAGATAATACAAAATATGAGAATCTTAACTATATAATTAAAGAAAACAACCAGCATATGCATTATAGACTTGATAGATATGTCAGTACTAATGCAGTATTCAGCTACATAAGATCAAATTCAACATTCTCTACATTTGATTTAGTTCTTAGAGATGAAATAGGACATAAGATAATAGAAAACGGATATCTTGGTATGTCTATACATTTGATAGGAGAATTGCTAAATGGAAGTAAGTTTGAAAAGATAAAGTATGCTGAGCCTGCTATAAGAAATGTTGAGGAAGAAGACAAAGGTGACTATTGTCCATTCTCAGAATTATGTAATGACTGTTGTGCTAATAAATGTAAGTATCGTAGACCAACTCCTGTTGATAGACCAAAGGATGATGATGGTCATTATATATTAGCAGATTCATTTGACCGCTCTATAGAGCAATTAGAGCCTAAAGGAGAGATTGATACAAACAAAACATATAGTAATATAGTTAAGAATAGTATAGAATCATTGATAGACAAATATAGAGAATCTCCTGTTATAGTAGACAATACAAAATATCTTAATAGAATTCATATGTATCATTTGTATAATGAAAATGGAGATATGATAAGATATGTTGATGATTCTACTTATCCTGACATAATATTAGATTCTATGAATTGTCATAAGAAGAATATGACATACATGAATCATGTCAAAGGAAATCCATTAGAGCCAAACAAAGAGTTTTTCTATCAAGATCTATATAAGCAACCTGATGAATTGATAAGCTTCTATAGACAATTCTTTTGGGACAATGGTGAGGCTAAATTAACATATCCAGTAGACAACTATTTTGACTTTGACACATATGTAATGCATGACAAAGACTATTGGTATGTAGTATTCATATCTACCATGACAATAGATAATATATTGTATCAGTCTGATTTGACTGCTAAGAAAGAAATAGAGTTTAAGTCAGAATTGATATCCGACAAATACTGGCATTTGTCATCAGGAGCATATCTTGGAATATCTGACAATATAGTATATATTATGAATGACAATCATGAGTATGAAAAGATGATTGTAGATGTAGATGTCAATGGTAATAAAGTTGCAGCTGACATTCATCAGATAACAAAAATAAATCAGACATACTACATATATAATAATGTGACAAAAGAATATCTATTAGACAATGATCAAATAAATATTGACAGATATCAAGCATATTGGAAATATGATGAAGCTAATAGAGAATGGATTCATAGAGATTCACCAGTTATAGAACCTGTAGACATAAGCATAATAGAAGATAATAATGTATATGTATATCCTGTAATGTATGATGTCAAGGTATTCCAACATGTATATGAAGAAATAGCATACTACAACACAGAAGCTGAAGCATTAGCATACATAAAGAAGCTTAAGTTTACACTTAAGTCACAAGCAGAAAAATATGTGGATAATTTAGTAGATACAGAAAGAGCAAGATATTCTATAATAAGAGAATATAATGACATACGAAAAGTATATGAATATAGAATAGTATATGCAGATACAAATATAAATGTATTTGATGATGAAGAAAAAGATTATTTTGATACACAATTAGATGCTGAATGTAAGTTAGACACTATATTGAAAGCACATAAGTCAAGATATAATATTGTAAATGAATTAAGAAATCTATATCAATATATATATTATGATGCAAATACTGGTCAAATGTTGGTAGAAGATGCTAAATATAGAAAGCCAGTCAAAGCAAACAACTATGGAACTAAATTGTCAAATAAGTATACATTAAAATGGCAAAGAAGCTCAAATCAATTCTTAATAAATAGAATGTATTTTATAGACAGTGAAGGTGTCAATCATTTCAATAATGATGACTTAATAGTTGCTTCAATAGACAATGTTAACTTTCCATTTATATTTGATACAGGTACTAAATGGAGCTTTAAGCCTATGTCATTAGGTATGCTTGAATCTTCTAATGTAGAATCTAATACAAACTCTGCAATAATGTCTATAGGTAATGGAAACAAAAAGAGAATAAGGGGATATTATGATGTAAATGTAAGATATTCTGTGGATGCATTTATGCAGCATCAATATATTAAGAAAGCAAGAATATGTATTGATTAATATAAATTAACATAAATATTTTGAAATTTGTCATAAATCTAACTATATTTGAATTGTAATTAGAATTAAACAACAAACAATTAAAAATTTAAGATTATGACAAACGAAGAAGTACAAGAGATTTTCACAGTAGAAGTAATGCATAATGTAGAACTTCTGTATAGAGAATCAAGACATCTCAGAATTTCTGACTGGTGTAGAGAAGAGGTAAAGAAGATATATCAAACACTTAATAAGATTCATCTTAAAGTATTCTTTGTTGAAGATGCAAATATATTTGTTCATAAGCAAATATTGGATTTGATGGACTACATTAAGTTTGAGCTTTTTGAAAATCAGTTTAAGAAGTGTAGCAAATATCCAGATGCAGACTATAGAGTATTGAATTCTATATATGATGTCATAGGAACATGGTATTTTGAAGATTAAAGTCCATAATTTATCATAATTTTTATAATGTTATTTAAGTGGTGGTGCATATTAATTGTACCACCATTTATTTTATATTTATATATAAACATAAATGAATAATTATGATAAGCTTAAATGAATTTTTAGTAAACAACAAGATAAATAGAAAAATAGATAATTATTCATATCAACCTACTTCAAAAATTGAATTGATAAAAAATATTGAAGAATTGATTAACAATGGTGAGTATGACTTAAATTGTATTGACACATCTAAGATAACAGATATGTCTAACTTATTCTTCAATACTGACATAATCAATGCTGATATTGCTAATATAAATTTTGATGTATCTAAGTGGAATGTAAGTAATGTAAAGGATATGTCATATATGTTTTGTCAATGTGTAAAGTTCAATTGTGATTTGTCTAATTGGGATGTAAGTAATGTAAAAGATATGTCATGTATGTTTAGTGATTGTCAATATTTTAATAAACCATTGAATGATTGGGATGTTAGTAATGTAAAAGATATGTCGGGAATGTTTTCTTTTTG
>JAGATI010000222.1 GCA_017621295.1 Clostridia bacterium
TTTTTATTTTTTGGAAAGTACTCATATATAATTTGATCTATCTTATTGTTTATTCTCTTATTTACTAGAAATTCATATATACTTATCATATTTAATACAATATAAATTTTAATAGTACCATTCCGGTAAGTCATCTAACAAATCACAACCAAAAAACATATTTTCATAATTACAATATTCTCCTAAGTTCCATTTTGACAAATCTTTATTAAATGAAATACAACAATAAAACATATTTTCTGCTCTTCTTAAGTTTTTGACATTCCAATTACTTATATCTTCATTGAAATGATCACAATTTTCAAACATCTTAATTGCAAAATATAGATTATTTGTCTTCCATTTTGATAAGCCTTTGCCCTCAAACTTATGACAATTATTAAACATATAATTTGCATTTACTAATTCTTGTGTATCCCAATTGCTTAAGTCTTTATCAAATATGCAGCATCCACTAAACATACTTTCCATTATCTTTACTTTACTCACATCCCATTTGCTTATATCTGAATTAAATTTTGACAATCCATTGAACATACCTGACATATCTTCAACATTACTGACATCCCAATCACTTATATCTATACTGGTAGATTTAACATATGTTTCTGATTGTATTCCTGGAAACAATCCTGACATATCTGTTATCTTATTTGTATCAATACAATTTAAGTTATATATGTCTTTACTAATCAAATCTTTTATTATTTTCTTCAATTCATCTTTTGTTTCAGGATAATATGCATAATTATCTATCTTCTTATTTATCTTCTTGTTTACTAGAAATTCTTGTATATGTCTCATATTTGATTGTCTTCAACTAGTATATTTTTTACTACTGTCTCTTCTATATATTCTGGCTTTATGTTATCATATTTTAATTGTATTGTCTTATTTATGTCATATGATGCTTTATATGACTTAGATGGAAGACATACTTTGTTGTCAATTATAAAATATGACTTATCTTCAATTACATTATTTATATACAAGTCTTCTTTTGTAACTCTTATTAGATTAGACAAATCATATTCTATATATTCAAGTGCTTTCTTTAAATTGTCTATATTATTGTCTGCAACAGTAAATATGTATTTTGTTTTAGAAGTTTCTATTATAGAAAATGGTATAATTTCATCACTAGTGTCAGAATATACAGTCTTATGCATATTAAGTTTTGATACAAATTCATCTATAGACAACTTACTCTCTATAATTTTTTCTGAAATCCAAAATTTTTCTATAGATATTTTTGCAAGTACAAATTCTTCAAAGTCATTATTCAAATCTACATATATGTATTCCATATTGATATAAGTCTTAAATATATATAAAAATAGTAATGTATACTTACATATTCAATTTCAAATACTATTTTTAATATATATAACTTAATGTCAATCATAACAGTATATGCAGGGCATAGTAAATAAGATAGAAGACAAATGGCTTCATCCATGGGATATTGAAAAACATGACAACTTATACAATAGAGATGATAGATTTTTCAGCATATTGGCAAAGGGAGTACTTGGATGGCTTACAAGAAATATAGTACTATATGGTAAGCCAATAAAGCACTTTATATTCAATACAGGATCTTCAGTCATGTATATAGAATCAAATGGATATGAGTTCAAATGGAATGAGACAACAGGAGAAGACTGGATATATCATGAAATGCCACGATGCGTTTGTGAGTTTGGTAATGTTAGTGTACCTCAAGAAGAGTTGTCTAATCCATTTGTTAGAGGAACATATGAAAGACGTTCAGGAGATGATATAGTGGGATATAATGCTGAGATACGTAGACTTCCAATAGAACTCAACATGCATTTGAAATATGTGCTTTCTAATACAAATGAAAGCCTAATATTGATGGAAGAGTTAATAAATAAGCTTGTATTTCAAAGATATTTCAACATAACATATCTTGGACAGATTATAGAATGCTCATTAGAACATGATGGCAATCAGCAAGTAGAGTTCAATAAGATAGACATGTCATCTCAAGAAACAAATCAAAAGATAATTGATTTTGACATTAGAATTTGTTCTAACTATCCTATAGTAAATGAACGTTCTGAATGCAACAATAAGAATGTAATGGCAAGCTTTGGTGGATTCATAGACATACATAGAAACATTAAAGAACCAAAGATAGAGACACAAAAATACAGAATATCAGTTTTAGATGAATAACGGTAACATAGGTTCAGCATCAAATGTAATTGGCAATCCAGTAAATTTGATAATGTCTAATGCGACTGTACAACAATTACAAAAATATGTTGGCAACTTAGGATTGCCAAGTCATGCATTAGTGGTGGTCAATCCTTTACAATCAGGTACAACTACAGATGCTGATTGGAATGACTTATGTGTCACTGATGGAAATGATGGAATAAAGTCATTGCTTCCATTTACAAGTATTGACAAATCACAATTTGAGATATCAACAACATATATTGGAAATAGAATACTTACTCAAAAGTTTCCAGCTACAAGTGTAGATGATAAGTTTTTCACATATGACAATGGTATGTTGTCATTGGTAGGCAATGACACTATATCTGATAAGGTGAGCAAATTCAATAAATTATTAGATGACAAGCTCAATGATGTTGAATCTACAGA
>JAGATI010000223.1 GCA_017621295.1 Clostridia bacterium
TTAATAATAACCTGGGTTGTTGTAAGGATCAGGTATATATACACCCATGGGTGGCATATTCATATTCATTCCATATTGATTAACCTGGCCAAATGCAGCTATATCTAAACCTTCTGGTATGAGTGAAGGTATGGCATTTGGTACGTTTGGTATGCTTATTTCATCAGATTGTCTCAATAGATTCTGTATAGTATGTAATGCTTCATATTCTTCTATAAATGACTTATATCTTGCAGTATTCTTTATCATAGGAATCTGACATAATGTCATTACTATATCATCATGACCAAATGATGCTTCATAGCTTCCATTGCCATTAGAATCTTCAAAATTCTCAAACTCAGATATAGTTACAAGATCTGTTGTTGTAAAATCCTCTTGTTCTATTATCATCTTAAGCAATGCACAGGCGGTCTTCTTATTTGATGAGTTGAATCTTATTCCTGGTATGAGATTCTTAAATTTCTTACCATTGACACCAGCAATCTCTTCTTCTTGTGATCCCTTCTTATAATGCACTATTGATGTTATGTCAAACTCACCTTGTCTATTTATTAAGAATCTCCATGCATATTCTGGCTTATATTCATTGTCATTGTATTGTACCAAATAGTTATAGAATAATGCTCCATATGTATTCCATTCTAATGATACTATACATTTTTCAGAATTGAATATTTGTGCATACATTACCCATAGCTCAAGTGCAGCCAATTCTAAGTCAACAGTATTAGATCTCCAATATCCCACCTGCTTAAATTTGTCTTTACCAACAACCATAAGTATGTTGAACACTGTATAGTCATTTCCACCACCTTCAGCAAGATCACACAGTATTATGAAATATTCTGTCTTAAGCTTTGTCAAATCAAATTGCGGATCAAAGCATAAGAACTGTTTTTTAAGTGAAAAATATGCATAAGGAAATTTTATCTTGTCTATAGATTCAAACAAATATGTGTTGTCACGAAGTTTAGATATTATCTCTCTTGACAATAGACATTTGTCTGATGATAAGAACTGTGTACCATACTGATAATAGAATGCTTGTTCAGAACCAAGAACACCTATCATCATTTCTTTCCATTCTTCAGTACGTTTTTCCCATTCACCTGTCTCAACATTGTATTGTGGTACTTGCCACCAGTCTACTTTAAATGGTGCATATATGTTCTTCTTAGTTTCTGCACCATGCCATAAATTATAAAATAGATTCTTACCATTTTGTGTACTCAATATTGCTACATTTGAGTTGCTTATAGTAGTTACTGTAGGTATGATGTTGTTATAGAATAACTCTACATCATTTGGTGGACACCAAGCAAACTCATCAAGGATAAGCATATTGATTGTCTTACCAAGACCAGCGGTTGGAGAGAATGGTTCAGTAGATATAGAAGAATTATTGTCAAATGATATTTCTGTTTGATTCCATTTCATAGTACCTGCTTTAAGATAATATGGTAAATGAAGATACATATCTTTTATCTTCTTAAGTAAGTCAACTCCAGCAGGACCTGATTTAGACAATAATAATGCATTCTTATCTATATTGAACAATACCGTCCATAGACAATATATAGCTGTTGTCACTGACTTACCTGCTTGACGACAACTAAGAAGTATACTAAATCTGTTATTCTTAAGATGATTGAGGTATTCTTCCTGATAGTTTCTAAGCTTTACATTTCTAAGACCAGTTGGTGTCATGAGATGACATTTTGATGCAAAATACACAGGATCTTGCATGCATTTTATAGCATCTTCTATTTCTTCATCTGTCTTTCTAAATACAAGATCTGGCTTAAGCAATAATGTGTTCTTACCTATAAATGGATTTGCTTTAAGTGGCAAACCCTTTCTTATAGCATCAACTGCTGCATTTATTACATTAGTAGACCATATTACTGCTTGTGCCTGCTTACCATCTTTAGCATATTTGACAGGATCCCAATCAAATTCTAAACTGTCATATTTTCCTTCATTCTTATCTTTAGCCACTTATTAATTAAACATTCCAACTTAATTTCTTATTCATATTTGGACAATCTTTAAATATGCTTATCTTATGTAACTTCTTATTAGATTCTATATATGGTTTCCAGTTTTCTAATCCATTTCCTTCAAAAACCGTACATCCTTCAAACATAGCTGTCATATTACATATAGATGAAAGATTCCAATTACCTAAATTTTGATTGAATGTGGTACATTTACCAAACATATTATTCATATTCTTTACATTACTGACATCCCACCTATCC
>JAGATI010000224.1 GCA_017621295.1 Clostridia bacterium
AGACAAAACTATAGTAAGGGATGGTAATCCTTATGAAGGTTGTGTATGGTGGGACTATTCTATAAATAACACTAATAATGAGCTAATAGGTGTTCAACTAAAAGAGAATGCAAATGCAGACAGCACACTTAAAGTTACAGTAGAGCCAAATAAGTCTGTATATCCAAGAACTGGAATAATTACATTATGTAATCAATACGATCAATATAAGGGAGTATATGTAGGTAAGACACAGGGAAATGGAACAGAAACTATAGTATATACTATAAATCAACCTGCAGATAACATAAGATTTACTGACTTCAAATTCTATAATAATGACAATACTTCAGCATCAATATATACTGGTTGTTATGGACCTATGATAAGTGTTGGTGGTAGAGGTTGGATATACTTTAAGATAACAGGAGATTCTACATTAGGTGCAAATAGAGTATTTGGTGAATTTCCTTGTCAAGATTCATCTAAGATAACAATAACAGATACTGCTAATATTGTAAGCATAGGAGAGCCAACATACAATCCAGGAACAGGAATATGGACAGCAAGTGTAGACTTTCCTTCTAATGCTAATTCAGGTTCATCAATATTCAATGGAAATGTTTCTGTTACAGCAAATCCACAAAAAGCATCTTATGAAGAAGGCTCAAAAATTCAGCTTATTGCTGGTGGAATAACAAGTTCAATTAGTGCAGGATCTGGCATAAGAACTGCATACATAAATGTAAGCATAAGTTCAAGCTTAACTGGAGATGATCCAAAATATGTTGGTACACCATCAGGTACAATATGTTATACACAAAATGGTAAGTCTGCTGGTAAGCCACAAACACCAACATATAAATATGAAGTTGTTGGAAATGCAAACAATTGGTTGTCAGTATCACAAACTGGCACCATAACATTTAAAGCAAACAATACTGGAGTTGAACGTTGTGCAACAATAAAAGTCACATGTAATGAAAACAGCAAATATACAACTATAACAGTATGTCAAGCAGCAACATCTTACAACTTTGGAGATGATGGTGCATACATAAAGTTCTATGAAGATGCTGCTGGTACTAAAGAGACAACTAACTATGGACCAGTTTCAGGAACAGAAGAATCAACACAGACAATATATTTTAAAGTATTTGGAAAGAATGGCAATGGAGATTTCAAAGAACTTGATGATGTATCTAAAATAACTTCTATATATTCTAATACATGCTATCCTCAGATAAGTTCTGACAACAATACTTTGAAATATAATGGAAGTACATTCAGTTGTGATGTTAAGTTCAATTCTAACAATGGTTCAACAAATAAGATTTCTGGTAATTTAGATGCTACTGCAACTATAGCAGAGTATAAAGCAGGATCTAAATCAAAGATATTTGTGAGTGGATTGCGAATAGACAATAGTGGCAACATATATCCAGAAGCAAAGACACATAAAGTAACAGTTCAGGTTGATGGTAAGCTAGAATCATCTTGTAACATAAGGCAAAATGCAGGAATCATATCTAGTGATAACATAACAACAATATCTTATTTATTCACTGTTGGTGGTGATTCATTAAGCTGGATAACAAGACCATACCCAACAAATGAACTTAGAGAATTAATATGGACAGAAAATACTAGTGATACAATAAGAGGTGGTTCAAGAGAAGATGTTTCTGTAACCATAACATGTGAGCAAGATCCAAGCTATTCTATAACTATATATCCTAAGCAATATTGTGACAACTCACAATTCTTTCCAGTGGAAGCTAAGATAACTGACATAGAATGGACAATACTAGAATTTTATGATTATTTGTTTGAAAATACAATTGTAGAAATACCAGTAAATTCAACAAATAAAATGCAATATAATTATCAAAATGAAAATGGTGGCTCTATTACTGAAACATTTAAGATAAAGGGTAAAGTGACATTTGATGATGGCACATTTTCAGAAGTATATTATGGAGCTTCATCTTCTATAGTTACACCTACTAGCTTATTAAATATTTCTGTTATTGAAAATACATCTGTTTCTGTAAGTACATCATCTATAAGTGGTTCAGGTGACTATACAGTAAACATAAACTATGGAGCTACGTCAAGTACAACAGAGCAACAAATTGCTACTATAAAGTTTACTGTTAA
>JAGATI010000042.1 GCA_017621295.1 Clostridia bacterium
ACAAATCAAAAGATTTTTTATATACATTATCTCTATGTGTGCTTTTCGAATAATGATTTATTCCTACAAATCCTTTTTGTGCTATATATTGTATTTCTTCTCCACATTTGTCACATACATATTTATTTCGCCATCTTCCTTTTCCTAGATTCATTTAATCACCTGCTTTCAACAGTTCGGGATTGTTATATCTATTCCCTAATATCTCTATTTCTAATTGTTTCCATAAACTTACGTATTCATTATTATTTACAATTACTCTATATTCGCAATATTCTGTATCATATTCTACGTATCCTGTTGCACAAGTAGTTACTGTTCTTACTTTTACTATATCTCCCTCATAAATTTCTTTACCATTCTTATCTTTTAAGCCTGTGTATTGCATTAATATCATATCTTCTGTATCAAAATAATCATTATACATTGTAGTTCTTATCATTGGTTGTCCATTATAACTATCTTGATAATCTAATTCTTGTACATCTAGCATTTCTTTATTTTCTTTATCCCACACTCTAAACTTTATCTCTCTCATTTAATCACCCTTTTGGCATTTTATAAATATCAAATTCATAATAATAGTATTTGTCCATAAATCTTCTTGCATCTAGACCACCTAGTACTTTTGTTATTTCAAACAAACTTTTTCGTTTTATTATCTCTTCAAACACTTCTTTTGCTCTTTCTTCTGTTTTGTAATATCCTAATGTTTCTCCATCAGCACATATTTCAAAAACTTCACCTTTACTATCTAATACATCAGTATCTATCCATGTATTTGTTACTCTATCAAAATTAAATATTTGTTTTCCATCTTGACTTACTATTAACATTTCTCTTCCTCTCCTTTCACATTTTTTCAAGCTTTTTTGCTGTAAAAATCACATTTTTGGAATTTCCTTTATTTCTAAAACAACTTTTGTTTCTTTTCCATATCCAAAAGTATCTGTAAATCCTGTTACATAATTTCTGTTATCATCTTTTAATTTACCTGCTTTAACCATACTGTCTAATATAAACTTCTTAGCAAAACATACATTATCTAAGTCCCTCCTCTTATTACCCTCAATCCAATGAAAATGGATTTTAATAGGGTTTTGATATTGAGGTAAGGTATTTATATAACAACCAATATCTTGCTCTATATTCTTCTTCATATTAGCCCCAGCATATTTATTTTTTCGGCATTCATTTATGTATTGGTTTAGGCTTGGTAGTTTAAACGGTATTTCAATTCTATTGCTCATTTTCTTCTTTAGCTCCTCCTTTAGATTATTGTGTCAAATGTAACTTGTCCATCTTCCATTATTCCATTTAAAATATCATCACTTATCATTTTTTCTTTTGCTAATTTATAAAAATCTTTTTTTATTTCAAATCCATATGCGTTCCTCTTTGTTTCTGCACAAGCTCTTAATGTACTTGCACTACCTGCCACTGGATCAATTACTACATCTCCTTCATCTGTAAATATTTCTATCAGCCTTTTTAATAATATTACAGGTTTTTGAGTAGGGTGTATTTTAGCATATTCTTTTGAATTATCTCTTTTCCACTCAAACCAGTTAAATATCATCTTTCCTTTTTGTGTTTCTGTTCTTCCGTTATTAAATTTTGGCAATTTATCTCTATAAAGTACTACTGCATATTCTGTTGCTCCTACTATTTTCATGTTTGCCTTTAAAACCTGGCTTGAATAATTTTTTATAAACACCAAAGGGTAACTTTTCAATAGTCCATGTTTCTTACCTTCTTCTATTACCATTTGTATTTGTTCAAAAGCACAAAACACTATCATTGCTGGTGCTTTTCCTTTTTCTTTTGGTTCTTTTTTTAAATATCTTGTGCAAAAGTCAAAAAAATTATTAATTTTAAAGTCATCGTCTGTGTCAAAAAAGCTTTTTCCTGCTAATTTACTTTCGCCGTTTTTATTATCTCCACCTACATACCACATAGGATTGCTTGCATATGCATTATTTCCTAAATTGTATGGTATATCTGCTATTATTAATTGTGCATGTGGTATCCCATATCTTTTAGCATTTTCAAAATGGTCATTATATAGCTCTATTTTTATTTTATTTCTATTTAACATTTCTTTAGTTCCTCCCTC
The DNA here is from genome assembly GCA_017621295.1 of Clostridia bacterium. The sequence goes on from JAGATI010000042.1 coordinate 2,117, forward strand.
AATTTTTCTATACTTATCTGCTCACTTGTTGCATATTCACATCTGTATGCTCCTCTGAAATTAATGTCTTCTAATCTATTACAACCCAGACAATTTACACATTTTCCGTATTAGTTGTGGATAATTATATTTCATAATCCACTCCTTCTATATATGTCATTTCTATTGGTACTAATCTACTTTTGTTATTTGCATAGTAAACAACATAACATTTTACATATCCTTCTTTTTCTACTCTTATTGCATCTAGGTATCTTTCATCTACATATCCTAGGCTTACTGGGTCATATACTGCACATGTTGCTTGTTCATAATAATTTAGTGTCGATACTTCTTTTGCTCCAACAATTACACCTTCAAAATTATATTCATGCAATCTTCTTGTTTTCTGTTCTATGTATATTTCGTCTTCTGGAAGTAATAGTTCATTTTCACTTAATTTGTATAGCTCTCCATGTTCTATTATTCCATTTTCAAATATATCTGCATTTTTCTTTTTATAGTGTTCTGCATTAGCATATACATATTTAGTTGCTAATCTCTCTAAATATCCTTTGCAATATACTTTTTTCCCAAACAACTTTTTATCTAATTTCATCTTGCCACCTTAAACACTGCTACTCTTTTTCCTGTTACATGATCTAAAGCTTTACCTACTATAATCACTTTTCTTTGGTCTAGTAAGCTAGTTAAACGTGGACTTGCATTGTTTCTTTCTACTGTATTTGTAAATCCTCTTTCACACATTTCAAATGCTACTTCTCTAGCAGTTCTTTCTATTTCATCGCTTAATATTTCTAATACTTGTTGCTCTCGTACTTTTTTATTTACTTTTTCATTACTTTCTCGTCTTGTTTGTATTGTAGTTGTATTCATTTATTATCACTCTCCTTTATATTCCTAATTCTTCTGGCGTATAGTCTTTATTTTTTTCCATTCCCGTATACATCGTTCCTTTTTTAAAGATTGGTAAAAATAATCTATCTTGGTCTGTATAATAATTTGAATAATCAATAACTAAATACTCATTTACACAACTTGCACCTAGCATTTTTCTTATGGTTTTTATTTTTATATTTGTACTTTGTGTAAAATGTCTTATCCATTTTCTTTCTTTATTGTCCAATATCTCTTTTTTGCGTTCAAATACTGTTGTATATTTAGTTGCTCTTTCTACTTTCACTACATCTTTCTCTCTGTTATTTTTATTTGTTAAGTCTTCATTGTAATCTTCATTTGCATACCACTTTCTATTTATAGCAATATCTCCATTTCTTAATGTGCATCTGTCACCATCTTGTAAATTTGATTTTGTAAACCTCATTTGTTATCACTCTCCTTTATACTTCTTATTTAATTTTTTAGTTATAAAATATATAATTAATTCAAATAAACTTAACACTGCATCTATCACTACTGTAAATATAGAAATAAATACTAAAAATGCTACTGTAAGATATGTTATACGTCCTTTTTCACATAAATCATCTTCTATAAAATCTTTCCAAAAAGAATGTGTTATCATTTACTTAATCCCCTTATAGACCAATTTCACTTATTAGTGGTATATAATATTTACTTCTATGTTCAACATCTTTAATTATTGTTCCATCATATCTTTTCTCATTTCCACATTCACATACTGCAAAATATTGATATTTAAGTATTTTTCCACCATTATCAATTTGTCGATAATATGGTATATATCCTACGCCTTTACATTTTCTACACTCTATTCTTGTAGTTTCTTTTGCTACTATTGTTTTTACTTCATTTATTGCACTTAGTATGTCTGATATTTTGGGCATAAATTTGTTATTTCTTATGCAGTATGTAATTGCTTTTTTATATTTTTCTATTGGAATTTCTCTTAATTCTTCAAGCATTATCTTTTGTTGTTCTAAAGAAAATTCCTTTTCATAATACTTTTCTAACCTAGAAGTTGCTTCAATAAATTCACTATTTGTCATTTTTTAAAGCCTCCTCCAACTCTTTTACTCTTCTTGCATTTTTTTGTTCTTCGGATTCTTCGCTTATATTAAAAACTCTTTTATTTTTAAATTCTTCGTCTTCTCTTTTTGCATCTATAAGAGTTTTTATTCCTTTTTTGCTCCAATTATTTAAAATGCCTTTAATGTATTGAATTGTTCTTTTGTCTGCTTCTACTGACTTTTTTAATGCATAGATAATTAATTCTGTCGTCATTTCACTTTTATAGTCACTTAATATTTCTAGTACATATGGACTTATTAGCCCTATATTATCCTCGTAAAAGTTAATAACTTCTTGTAAACCGTCAACACAACTGTCGTTTACTTTGGCATTATCATTTACATTTACATTTTCATTTACATTATCATTTACATTTACATTTTCATTTACATTAGGTTTTGTTTTGGTTTCTTCTTTTTGAAAACCTATGGTTTTTTTATTATCAAAACCTATGGTTTCTTTTTTAGGTCTACCACCGCTTTTTTCCATTTTCGTATCTACGGTTATTAGCTAGTACTTGTGGTTTAATTAATGTAAATACTGTTTTGCTTATCCCTGTAAGAGTTGTCTCATTTCCATTTAGAGCCATTTCACATATTGCATCATATACTTTTAATCTATCTTTATCTTTTAAATCCTGTAATGCATCATAGAAACTTTTATAAAAAACAAAACTTTCTTTCTCATTTGCCACTTTTCTTTTGCTCCTTTCTGACAGATGCGACATTTTTGTCGCTAACTGTCTAAGTAGTTTTTTCCAAAAATTTGTATAAAGTTTTCATTTTTGTAGTACTTTTTAAACATTTTTTGTCCAACTTTATGTATTTTTTCATTCAAAGTTTTATCTTTTTCTATGTTTTGATGACATTTTCTACAAACTGGTATTACTAATCCATACTTCATACTTGCTTGTCTATTTCTGCCACCGAATATTTCATGTAAATCTTGCTTTTTAGATTTACATATATAACATTTATCTAAATCATTTGTTATTACACTAAATCTATGTTTTTCTTTCTTTGCTAACTTATTACTTTTTTGCTTAATCCTTGTTTTAACTTTTTCTTTTTTTGTTATGTTTTTAGGGCAAGGATTAAAACTATTACTTAAATCTGTTACAATCATATTTCTCCTTTATAGGGAGCCTATGGCACTAATAAATTAATCCTTACTTACATTTTTTATTAACTTCTATTAGTGCCAATTATTTAGATTTCATATCTAATTGCTTCTATTTTCTTTTTTAAGGCATTTTGTTTGCTATCAATACTTTCATATGCCTTTTTAAATCTAAATAATCTAGCTCCCAATTCTGCTAATTTTTTACTATCCTCTTTTACATATTCTTTTGCTATAGCTTCAAAATAACTCATTGCTGGTGGTTTTTCTGTATTAGCTTCTTGCCATTGTTTTCTTTGTGTATATACTTGCTTATTTTCTTTTATTGAAATATCTGTTTTTAATGTGTCATATTCTTGTTGTATTCTTGCAATCATTTCTCCAATTAAGTAATTCATATTTGCGTATATTTCTATATTTTTTGATATTAGAAAACATGTATCCACATTATCTTCTAACTCGTTTTGTAATTTACTATATGTATCAGCTATTTGTTTACTATCTGCATTTTGAATTGTAAAAGGATTAAACATATATAATTTTTCAAATTCCATATTTTTACCTTTCTACATGTTCATGCATAAACACATATTCTGAGTTTTCTCCCATATTTTGCAATAAAAAGTCGCTTGCTTGTCCTTTACTTAAATGTGTATACCTTGCTCTATATTCATAACAATATTGTTGCTGTTCTTGTTTTTTTCGTATTCTTTCTTCCAGTTCTTTATCTTCATAATTTCCTTCGATAAGATATAAATCATAATCTTTTGCTACTATTCCTTCGACAGTTTTTGTATCTGTTATATAAATCACCTTATAGTCGTCAAATAGTACCCTATAGCCACATTGCGGTACATCATGATATAATTTAATAGGCACAATTTTAAATAGCTTATAATCGTATCTCGTGCCAATTTGAAGTATATCTATATTTCTTCTATTTACTCCACATTCTAATAATGGTTCTAGTAACCATTCACAACAGGCAAATCTTAATGTTGGTCTTTCTTTTGCTAGTCTTTTTATTGTTTCCTTTTTGAAATGGTCTGAATGTATGTGAGTAAGAAGTATTATTTTTAGTTCTTTATAATACTTCTCCAATCTTTTAAAAGTAACCCCACAATCTATCAAAACTATGTTTCGTATTATTGTTGCATTTCCTGTACTGCAACTTGATATAATTTTATAGTTCATTCATTGACACCACGTTTTCTGTATTTTCTGTTTGTTTTTCGATTACTTGTTCAGTTTCTTCTTGTTGAATTATCATTTCTTCTTCATTATCCACATACTCATATGTTCCATCTGTATTAATTGCTGACATATCTTTTTCTACTGCTTGTTGCATATCAATACTCATAATTCCCCATTTAGAAATTAATTGTCTTAACATTGTCTTATAAGCCATTCCATCAAAATCTTTTTCCCAATATGTATAACCTTTATGTGCTGAATATCCTTTTGAATATTTTAATGCATGCTTTTCCATTTTGTTTTTTGACCAGTACATTGATTTTCTAAATCCATTTGTGTATTCAAACATTGCATAATATCCTACAGTTTCTGCATTCTCCCTTTCGATTTCATCATCAATTAAATTAACTTCTATCTCCTCGTTTAGTGGATCATATCTAACTAATTCTCCTTTTTTTATTGCTAATACATTTAATTTTTTATATTGCCCTGAACGAATTGCTAATTGAATATATCCTTTGTATCCTAATTGAAATTGTGCTACTTTTGTATAGATGTCTTGACCTATTTCATCTTTTCTTCCTGTCTTTTTATTAAAAGGTACTAAATAATATTGCCCTAACTGAGGACTTGGGCTTAAATTTAAACTTTCTCCTAATAATGCACCACTTAATATTGTTCCAGCATCACATTGTTGTAAATCTTGATTTGTTGCCACTGCACTTGATATACTTGCTATAAATCTTGTAGCTCTATCTTTATCTCCTAACGTTTGATTTATTAAATTTTTATATGTATCACTTTGTATTGCTATACTGAATTTTGGTTTATTTATTGCTAGTTGATTATTCATACTCATATCCTCCACTTTCTAAGAAATTCTTTAATTCTTTTAATTTTGTTCTAGTTCCTCTTACTGTAAATCTAAGTGTTAATACATCTTCACTTTTTGCCTCAATTACTGGAGCTTGTAAAATATCTCTATCCACCGCTCTATCAATGAAATCTCCTACCATTTTTTTATCTTCTTCTGTTATTTCTATTGCTCTATCAGCTTTTTCTGACATTTGTTGTATTAATCTTTCTTTTAATTCTTGTTTTCTTATTTCTGCTTCTTCTTGTCTTTTTTTCTCCTCTTCAATGGCTTTAAATCTATTTGTAACTGTTGTTATAGCATTACTTACATTTAATGTTTGTTTATATTCAACTAAAATTTCTGCTTTGTGTTCTTGTGTTTCAATTAAGTTTAAATCGTCTACTATTTTGTCTATAAATGCTTTAGCTTGCTCTTTTAAACTTTTCATACTTGCATTTAGTGTTACATTTATTTTTGCTTGTTCGTACTTAATAAAATCGATATTGTTTGCTTTTTTATATTCTTCAAAATAATCTTTTATTTCCTGTTCTTTTAACTGTTTTTGTTTCTTTTCAAAATTTGCTACTTGTGTATTTATTTCGTCATATGTATTTGTTAATAATTTTTCTGTTTCTTTTGCGGTGTCTTCAAAAATTTTAATTGGCTTGTTATATTCAGCAACTATATTTTTTCTGTAATCTGCCACTTGTTTTTTAAACTTATTTATTTTTGCTTTTTCATCTTTTGCTTCTTTCATTGTTTCTTCTGTAAAAGTTATGTTTTTATAATAGTTGTTAAGATTTTCTACATAACTTTTTACTTCTTTCATATTGCTTTCTATTTCTCCAACACTTTTTATATATGCTTCAATCTCACCGTTAAATTCAGGTTTTATTATTTGTAATTCTTTATTTTCCATTAATTTATTTCCTCCCATTCTTCTATCCAATTTCCACTAAAAAACCAATTTTTAAAATCATTTATAAATTGTTTTTGTTCTTCTGTTAAAATTCCATTTTTGTCTTGTGTTGTAATTATTACACCTAATTGGTTCATTGCATAAAGCTCTGCTTCATCTTCATAAATGATTTCACCTGTATGGATATGTTTGTAATATTTAACTTTCATTTAATCTCCCTCTTGCATTCTCTCTAAAATTATGTTAATATAATTTTAGAGAATGCTTTAATAAAATTTCTTTATTAGTATGCTAGAAATGTTTGCCGACACATAGCATACTTTTTATTTTGTTCTGTAAATTTTCTACACTTCCGTATTGATTTGTGTTTATTTCTTCAGCTATAGCTTTAAATAGTCTTGCATATTCTATATTTCTTCTTTCTGCTATATCTTTACTTTCTATAGTATCTTCTAGTTCTTTTTGTAATTCTTTCTTTTCTGCATATAACTCTGCCCATTCTTCATCTTGTTCTTCTATTAAATCTTATTGCCTTTTTATTTTTTCACCTTGACTTATTATTGTTTTTACACTTCCAAAAATATTAAACATATCTCTCACCTCCTTTTATTTCATAAACATATAAATAATCCCTGCAAAACCTAAGCTGTATAATGCTACTAAACTTAATGTAGCTTTTATTGCTCTTATTTGAGCTTGTCTTATTAATCTTTGTTCTCTTTTTGTCATTTGTATCATCTCCTTTACTTTTAAATTTTTTATTTATATAATTACCTCGGAAGTGAGGTGATTATAATGCGTATATATGCCAATTTATTAGGTAATTGGACAGATATTACTGATACAGCTACTGTTGCTGATTATCAAAATCCAGTTCAGTATTTTAAGGAAAATTTCGTTTTTAACGATAATTCAAAAGTAGCTAATTGTTTTGAATATGGATATGTTCATGTGCAATATCAAGGTAAAGATTATAGACTTGCCCCTGAGCATTTCCAATTTGTAAATGAATAGCTAAAACTCTAAACTAATAGCATTTTTTATATCATCAGGACTTGCATTTATCCCTACTTTTGCTTGTTCTGATGAAAACTTTCTATCTATTGCATTTCTAATTTTGTTCCATTCATAATATTTAAGCTCACTAACTATTTTTGCTATTTCTTCTATCTTTTCCTCCATCTCTATTCACCTGCCTTTCTAACTTGTCCTATTTTATCAATCAGCTAATTAAATTAGCTTTTCTTATTATTTGAATATACAAGACTTAAATAGTCTTCTATTCTTTTTATCATTTTTGCTTTTTGTTCTTCTGTAGGGGGATTTGTAACTATTACTTTAAATTCTCTTTCCTTTTTCATTTAAATCACCTCTATAAAATTTATTCTGACTGTTTGTACATGTTGAATATTATTTATTTCACTTTAAGTGATGTTTTAATCTAAAAAAATCTCTTCTACATTTGCATTAAAAAAACGTTTTTTAAATTCTTTTAAATTCTGAATACTTGGATTTTTTTCGCCAGCCTCTATTTTATAATAAAATGATAGTGTTATGCCCCAAATTTCTGCCATTTGTTCTTGTGTTTTTCCTATTGATAATCTATATTTTTTTAGTTTTTCTCTTGGCATTTATTAACCTCCTCTCCTTAACTTCACTCAGAGTATATAATATTGTTTTTTATTTGTCAACACTTTCAGTGAATATTTTTGCTTATTTTTTACTTAAAGTGATGTAATCGTTGTAACAGTAAGACTTTAAGTGAAAAGTTTTTTTATTTAAATATTGTTTTTTGCACTAAAAGTGTGTATAATAAAATATATACCGTTAATGGAGGTTTATTATGAATAGAATTAAGCAATTAAGAGAAGAATTTGATTTTTCGCAAAATGACTTAGCACAAAAAATAGGTGGTGCTCCTAGCAGTATTGCAATGTATGAAAAAGGTGAAAGAAAACCGAGTTTAGAGGTCCTTGTTAAATTGTCTGAAATATTTGATTGTAGTATAGATTATATTTTGTGTAAATCTGATATTCGTAAACCAGACAATCAGATAAAAGAAGAATTTACTTTTGCATATCATAAAGAAGCAGAAGGCTTAACGGACGAAGAAATAGCTGATGCAATTAGATTTTATAAACAAATTAAATATGGTAAAAATAATAAGGGGTAATAAAAAAATGGAATTAAACAAATTATATGATGTAGCAGCAAAAGAAAATATATCTATAATTGATTTCAGAATGAAAAATAAGGCAATTATTGAATTAATAGATAAAGAATATTATATTGGATTAAATTATTCAAAAATAGTCCATTCTACTGAAGAAAAAGAATTGCTTGCTGAGGAACTAGGACATTATTATACTAATACTTTATATAATCACAATTATTCTAATGAAGAAATAAGAAAACGAGAGTATAGAGCTAATAAATGGAAGCTGAAAGCTCTAGTTCCCTACTCTAAACTTAAAGAACTATATGAAAAAGGAATTAGATGTACTTATGAATTTGCCGAAGAACTTGGAGTTTCTGAGAATTTAATTAATACAGCCTATAATTATTATAAGGAGGATCTATGCTTAGAGGAGCTTGTTATATAAGAGTTTCAACTGATAATCAAACTGAATTTAGTCCAGATGCACAATTGAAAGCTATTAAAAAGTATGCTGAAAATAACAATATTATTTTAGATGATGACTATGTTTTTGTTGATGAAGGAATTTCTGGAAGAAAAGCTGATAAAAGACCAGCATTTCAAGAAATGATAAAAATAGCAAAATCTAAACCCAAAAAATTTGATGTAATATTAGTACATAAATTTGATAGATTTGCTCGTTCACGTGAAGATAGTGTTGTTTATAAATCTTTACTAAAGAAAGAATGTAATATTAAAGTTGTATCTATAACAGAGTCTATTGAAGATGATAAATTCTCTGTTATATTAGAAGCAATGCTTGAGGCTATGGCTGAATATTATTCTTTAAATTTATCTGATGAAGTAAAAAAAGGTATGACAGAAAAAGCCGAACGTGGTCAGTATCAAGCTTCTCCACCATTTGGATATAAAATGAAAGATGGAAAACTTGAAATAGTTGAAGATGAAGCTAATATAGTTAAAGTTATATTTGAAAAATTCACTTCTAAAGAACTAAATATACTACAAATTACAAAATACATTAACAATCTAGGATATAAAACACATAGGGGTAATTCTTTCGAAAATAGAACAATTGAATATATACTAACTAATCCAGTTTATATTGGTTATTCTCGTTGGACTCCTACGGGAAAAATAAAAAATGGTCG
>JAGATI010000043.1 GCA_017621295.1 Clostridia bacterium
AAATGGCAAAAGAAAAATTAGAAAAAGATAAACAAAAGTGGGAAAATAAAAACAATCGTAGTGTAACAACATTAACAACAGAAGATATTGCAGATGTTATTGCAAGTTGGACAAAGATTCCAGTAAAGAAATTAACAGAAGATGAAAATGAAAAGCTAAAACATTTAGAAGATGCTTTGCATAAAAGAGTTATTGGACAAAAAGAAGCGGTAGAGGCAGTTGCAAAAGCTATAAGAAGAGGTAGAGTGGGATTAAAAGATCCAGCAAGACCAATTGGTTCATTTTTATTTTTAGGACCAACAGGTGTTGGTAAAACAGAGTTATCAAAAGCACTAGCTGAAGTACTTTTTGGAAGTGAAGATGCTATGATAAGAGTTGATATGTCTGAATATATGGAACCACATTCAGTATCTAAATTAATAGGATCACCTCCAGGATATGTGGGCTTTGATGAAGGCGGACAATTAACAGAAAAAATAAGAAGAAAACCATATTCAGTTATATTATTTGATGAAATAGAAAAAGCTCATCCAGATGTTATGAATATGTTACTTCAAATATTAGAAGATGGAAGATTAACAGATAGTCAAGGAAGAACAGTAAATTTTAAAAATACAGTTGTTATTATGACATCAAATGTAGGTGCAAGAATGATAACAGATAAAAAGACACTAGGATTTGCTAAAAATCAAAATTCAGAAGAAACTATGGAAAAAGAATATGAAAATGTAAAAAAAGATGTTTTAGCCGAACTAAAAAAAGAATTTAGACCAGAATTTATAAATCGTATAGATGAAATTATAGTATTCCATAAATTAATAGATGAAGAGATTAAACAGATTATAGACATCATGTTAAAACAAGTTAAGAAAAGATTAGAAGAACAAAATATGATTGTTGAAATAGATGATGGGGTAAAAGAATTAATTGCTAAAAAGGGAATTGATACAAACTATGGTGCACGACCATTAAGAAGAGCAATTCAAAGTAATTTAGAAGACAAAATAGCTGAAAGCATTTTAGATGGAATAGTAAAACCAGGGGAAACTGTTAAAGCTATAGTGAAAGATGAGAGAATTGAAATTGTAAAGAAGTAGTAATATAAAGGTAGCCTTGAAAAATAGACTACCTTTATGTTATTATGTAGGTAGATATTTTTAGGGAGAAATATAATATATCTAAAGTAGAAGAATTAGAAGAGCAGACTAAGCTTGTTAATTCATTTTTAAAATTAGCTTATTGGTATTAAATTAAATAAAGTGCATAAAGAAGTTGCTTTGACTTTTTGATAATAAAATGGTTAAAGCGACTATTTTGTTTTTAGATGAGAAATATATTGAACAAAAAAACATAGTATAGATAATATATTTAAGAAAAGACAAAATGATACAAATACTATAGAAGAGGATGGTAATATATCTTTAATTGAATATAAAGAGAACTTCTTTTTGAAGTTAATAAATAAAGTAAAAATGCTATTTAAGAGGAAATAAATACAAAATAATTTTGAAATTGCTAAGGGATTGTGTTACTGGATAATGGTTTGCAAATAAATTAGCCGTTGAAAGCCTTATATATAAATGATTTTCAAATATTAATGGCTCATTCCATAATTTAAGAACCTTTAAGCTCAATTTTCGGCACCCTTCCTGTGCTCATTCCTTTAAAATAAAGGAATGCCACGAACACTTTCCAAAAATTTCGCTAAAAAGTTCTAAAATTATTTCAATCACACATTAATATTTGAAAATCATTTATATATAAGGCTTTCAACTACTCAACAATAAAAAAGCATTATCTTGTAATGGGATTGTCGTTAGAGTTAAAAAATGTATTGACAAAAAGAAATAAAAAGTATATATAAATAACAAGGTTAAAAATTGTTGTTGAAACTTGATATTATGTAAATTTTATGCTATAATATTATGGACATTGTAACAGTTTGAGCTTATTTTTCATAACATATAGTATTAAAAGTATATAATTAGATATAATATAGTAACAGGAGTTGATATTAAATGGCAACAAAAAGTTTTTTGAAAAATATAATTATTAAAGACAGTAAATCTGCCAAATCTTTTATCTCTGCTCTTGAGAATGCAGAAAAAAAAGGTAGAAAAAAAATAACAATTAATTCAAGTGTAAAAGAAATAAATAATAAGGAAAGTATAAAAAAAATGTTTGGAGAATAGGCAATGGCATACAGTGTAATAAGTTTAGAAGATATGTATGGGGCATTAGGAGAAGAAAAAACAAGAAGTCTTTTAGACGAATTCGAATGTGAACTTAATAAAGATGTTGAATATTTTATAAAGAAAAAAGCTATTGAATTTTTAAAATCAGGGATTTCAAAAACATTTCTAGTTACTAGTTCATTTAAAGATAAACAAGTTATTGTAGGATATTTTGCGCTTACAAATAAAATTACAAAAATTAAAAAAAGTACATTGAGTTGTAATTGGAGGAAACGTTTAAACAGATTTGCGAACAAAGATGAGTCTGATAATAAAAATTTTAGCGTTTCTTTACCATTAATTGGGCAATTAAGTAAAAATTATAAAAATGGTTATAATACTTTAATTTCTGGAGATTTATTATTAAAACTAGCATGTGATAAAGTAAGAGAAGCACAAAAGATACTTGGTGGAAAGTTAGTGTTTTTAGAATGTGAGGACAAGCTAGTGCTCAAAAGTTTTTATGAAAGTAATGGTTTTGTATGTTTTGGAAAAAGAAATCTTGAAAAGGATGAGAGAGAAAATAACTCGGGAGAATATTTATTACAAATGTTATGTTTCTTGAATGATAAATAAATACATATATAGATAATTATAATAAATAAGTCTACATTTAAAAATGTAGATTTTTTGTTGGAAGCTAGTTGAAAAAGAAAATAGATAGCAAAGTTTAATACTCTGCTATCGTTAATATATTCTATTTTTTAAACTCTAAATAATACATACACTTTTTAAATAGGATTAACATGAATAATAGTTTTATAAACTTTATCTAATTTATCAATGTCTTTTTCTAATTTATCTGCAAGTTCATGGCTTGCAAATGTAGTCATATTTCCATCTACATATATAGTTAAAACAACAACATATTGATATCCAACAGGTGTAGAAGAAATATTATCTAATTTTTTGATTTCTTTATAAGTATGTGCTAAATCTAAAATCATATCTTTAGTTTTATTATCTATTGATATATCCATTAAAACATTATAGCTTTCTATAAACATTTTTACTCCTGTATAACATATCCATAAAGAAATACCTATACCGGGTAACTCCGGTCAAACCAATAAATATTATAAAAGCTAAAGATTATAGAAATTAGTGTAAATGTAGTTACTATACAATCATTTCTATGGTCTTTTTTACTTGCGTCCAAAAGTATATTTGGGTATTTTTTTGATAGTGAATTTGTATATAAAAATAAACAAAGTTTTACTAATATTGTGATAATACAAACTATAATTAAAAACACAGAAGACTCAAATTTATTATTATTAATAAGTGAAATAATAGAGTCGTATAGTAATTTTAAAGCTACAAAAGTCATAGAAATGCTTATAAATAGAGAAAAAATATATTCTGCTTTTCCGTGCCCAAAATTATGTGTATCATCTTTAGGTTCACTTGCTATTTTGTTTCCTATAAATGTCATTAGAGAAGCAAAAATATCTCCTGCACTATTTGCTGCGTCTGCAATCATTGCTTGACTTCCACTAATAAAGCCAACAATAGATTTTATTATTAGCAAAAATATATTTCCAAAAATTCCTAAAATACCAGCTTTTTTTGTTTCTTTATATCTGTCCATAGAATTACTCCAATAAAAAAATATTAAACTATTATACCATAAAATGTAAATAAGTAAAATAGAAAATAAAATAAATATTAAAAATTACCAAAAAATGTATGTTACAATATGAGTTAAATTTTAGGTGGCAAAATTAAATAAAAAAAATCCAGCCAAAGACTGGAAAAACATAAAGACCAAAAGTATAATTTGTTTAACCAAAAAAATAAATATACGGAGGTCTTTATGTTTGATAA
>JAGATI010000015.1 GCA_017621295.1 Clostridia bacterium
AGTAATAAAAAAAATAAAAGTATAAATAAACAAAAAAATGCAAATAGTAAAAAAAATAGTAAAGCTAAAATAGTAAAGAAAATTATTATAATATTAATATTAATTTTTATACTAATTTGTTTAATTGGAGCAGGAATTTTTGCAGGAATATTTTTTAGTGACAAATTTGCTATGTCTAAAGAAGATTTATTAATAAGCAATTCAAATACTTTCGTTTACGATAGTGAGGGGAATTTAATTAAAGAACTTCAAGGAGAAGAAAATAGAAAGATAATTACACTAAATGATATGCCAGCATATTTACCAAAAGCTTTTATTGCAATTGAAGACGAAAGATTTTATGAACATCATGGAGTAGATATAAAAAGATCTACAGCTGCAACTGTAACATATATATTTAATAAAGGAAGTTCTTCTTTTGGAGGAAGTACAATAACACAACAATTAATAAAAAATATTACCAATGAAAAAGAAGATGAAGGAAAAGCAGGTATTCAAAGAAAAATAAGAGAAATGTCAAGAGCATATCAAATTGAGAAAATAATATCTAAAAGTCAAATATTAGAATTGTATTTAAATATTATTTATCTTGGAGGATATGGAAAAAATATTTGTGGTGTAGAAGTTGCATCAGAATATTATTTTGGAAAATCTGCAGATGAACTTTCTTTATCAGAAAGTGCATATTTAGCAGGAATAAATCATTCACCTAATAATTATAATCCATTTACAGAAACTGATAATACAGAAAAAATAAAGAAAAGAACTAAAACAGTTTTAGAAAAAATGAAAGAATTAGGAATGATAAGTAATGAAGATTTTAATAAAGCAATTAGTGAAGTAGATGTAGGATTACAGTTTAAACAAGGAAATCTATCTAGTGGAACAGTTATGTCATATCATTTATCAGCTGCTATTGAAGAAGTTGTAAATCAAATGGTAAAAGAAAAGGGAATGTCTTATGAATATGCCAAGAGCCGTTTATATGGTGGAGGATATAAACTATATACTACAGAGGTGCGTTCCATACAAAGCAGAATACAGGAAGAATATGTAAAAGATAAATATATATTAAAATCAAAGAAAAATGAGGGGCAACATATTCAGTCTGCAATGGTTATTATAGATTATAAAACAGGAAATGTAGTAGGTTGCGTTGGAGGTCTTGGTACAGATGTTAATGCTTTAGGGTTAAACAGAATTTATAGTGCAAGACAACCAGGTTCATCAATAAAGCCAATAGCATCTATTGCACCAGCCTTAGAAAGTAAAATAATAACAGCAGGAACTGTATATGATGATTCCAGAACAACATTTAATAATGGCAAATATGATCCACAAAATTCATCAGGTTATAGAGGTCTAATTACTGTAAGAAAAGCAATAGAAGTTTCTTCAAATGTTGTAGAAGTAAAAATAATGTCCGAATTAGGTCCAGAAAATTCTATTAAATTTTTAAAGCAATTAGGACTTAATCATATAGATGAAGAAAGAGATAATGGACTAGCCTTAGTTTTAGGTGGTATTACATATGGAGCAACACCTTTAGAAATGGCAGGAGCATATGCTACTATTGCAAATGGGGGAGAATACATTACACCTACATTTTATAGTAAATTAGTAGATTCACAAGGAAAAACTGTACTAGAACCAAAACAAGAAAAGAGAAGAGTAATGTCTGAAGGTACTGCATATATTACAAAAAGCATATTAAAATCACCTGTTACTGGTCCAAATGGAACAGCAGGTGTATGTAAAATATCTGGAATGGATGTAGGAGCAAAAACTGGAACAACAGATGATAATTACGACAGGTGGCTATGTGGTATAACACCATATTATGCAGCAGCTACTTGGTTTGGATTTGATACAAAGGAATACATAAATTATAGTGGAAATCCTTCAGCTAAGATTTGGGCAGCTGTTATGCAAGATATCCACAAAGATTTACCTAAAAAGACATTTGAAAAACCAAGTAATATTGTAACTGCAAGAATTTGTAAAGACTCTGGAATGTCTGCAACAGGTTCATGTACAAATACATATACAGAAGAATTTGTTTCAGGAACTGTACCTTCAGCATGTAAAGGACATTCGAAAATTAAAGTATGTAAAGAAACAGGAAAATTAGCAAATGAATTTTGTACAAATGTAGAAGAAAGAAGTGGTTTGCAACCACCAGAAAAAGAGAAAAATGCAACTTGGAAAACAAGCGCAGGAAGTAAATATAGTACAATAAAGGATGTATGTGACGTACATAAGAAACCAGAAGTTGATACTAATGTAATAAACAATGTAACAAATAATTTACAAAATAATACTCCAGTAATAAATGAACCAGAAGAAGTAAAGAAAGTGAAAGTTCCAAATGTTGTAGGAAAAACGGAAAGCGAAGCAAGGTCAATATTGCTTGCTGCTAAATTAAGATGTAAAATAGGAGAGCCAAAAGAAGATAAACTGAAAGAAAATGGAGTTGTATTAAAACAAAGTAGAAAAGCTGGAGAAGAAGTAAAAGAAGACACGATAGTTACAATAACAATTAATAAAAAATCTAATGATAATGAAAATAATATAGTAAAACCAAATGAATAATAAATTTAATGTTTTATAGGAAATTGTATTATACAATTTCCTATAAAACAAGAAAAAAGGGTTATACTAAAAATTAAGACTCACAAAACAAGAAGGGAGCCTCCAATAATGAAAGACAAGGAGAATAATTCATTTTTAAAAGAATTATTTAAAAGTATAAAAGACTTTGATAAATACCAAGATTTTGCTATACAGAAAGTTAGCAAAGAAATTATATATGCATTAAAATTAATAGCTGTTTTTACATTTATTATATCATTAGCATTTACATTAAAAATACACATAGAAAAGAATAAACTAGTAAAATATTTTGATGAGAATATATCAAATATAGAATTTGAAAACGGTAAATTATCAGTTAATAATGATGAAAAAATATTAATAAAAGATGTTGTAGTAGAAAATACAGCTATATTTATTGAAACTAAAGAATTAAGCGAAGAAGAAATAAGAAAATATGAAGAAGATATAAATGAGTATAGTACTGGAATTATATTACTTAAAGATAAAATGATATTAAAAACAGAACTTGGTACTGGATATACTAACTTATTATATAGTGATATTGTAAAAGAATATGATATAATGAATTTTAACAAACAAGATTTGTTAAATGCTATGAATGGAAAAGAATTAATTACTTTTTATATAATGTTCTTTGGTATATTCTATTTTTATATGTTTATTATATATTTTATAACAATTTTAATATATGCTATAATGCTTGCAATACTTGGACGTTTAACTTCAATATTATTACGAATACCAATGCAATATAAAGCAATATTTAATATGGCACTTCATGCATTAACACTTCCAATTATACTTAATCTTATTTATATAGTTGTTAATTTATTTACTGGTTTTAATATTAAGTATTTTCAAGTTATGTACAGCACAATATCATATATTTATATAGTAGCAGCGATATTAATGATAAAAACAGATTTTATAAAAAGAGGACAAGAACTTAGCAAAATAATTGAAGAACAACAAAAAATAAGAGAAGAATATAATGAAAATATAGAAAATGATAAAAATGAAGAAGATAGTCTAAATAAAGATAATGTAGATAAAAAAGAAAGTGATGAAATAAATAAAGATATTGATTCTAAAGAAAATAAAGATGGCGGGGAGCCAGAAACAGGTGAGGCCTGAGCTTTGAAAGGAGAGTACCATATATATGAATTCTAAAAATAAAGATGAGAATAATAAAAAACAAAAGTATTATATAATTTTAGGAACTGTTATTCTATTAATATTAGTAAGTATTTTAGGAATGTTTTTATATAATAATAAAGATAAAAATAAAGAAAAAGAGATTGCTTATACAGAGCTAATTAAAGAAATAAATGATGGAAATATAGAAAAAATTGAAATGACAACAGGAAGTACAACTATAAAGGTTAAATTAAAAGACTTTGAAGAAGAAAAGACTGCACTTATCCCAAGTACTCAGCCTTTTATAGAGTTAATTCAAGAAAAAACAGAAAATGGTAATAATATACAATTAATTCAGAAAAAACCAAATGCTTTAGTTAGTATTGGAAAGACACTATTTTCGTTGTTACCAACTATAATGTTAGTAGTTTTGTTTATACTAATATTTAAAATGCAAGGCTTAGGAGAAAAGGGTAAAGTTTATGATGCAGATACAAAGAATACTAAAATAAAATTTAAAGATGTAGCAGGGTTAGAAGAAGAAAAACAAGAAATGATAGAAATAGTAGACTTTTTAAAACATCCTAAGAAATTCTATGAGATGGGAGCAAAAGTTCCAAGAGGCGTTCTATTATGTGGAAAACCAGGAACTGGAAAAACATTAATTGCAAAGGCTATAGCAGGTGAAGCTGGTGTACCATTTATATCAATGAGTGGTTCTGAATTTATTGAGATGTTTGCAGGACTAGGGGCATCAAGAGTAAGAAAATTATTTGAAAAAGCAAAAAAAATGGCACCATGTATAGTGTTTATAGATGAAATAGATGCGATTCGGATCAAGAAGAACTAGTCAATCAGGAGCAGAAAGTGAAAATAATCAAACACTAAATCAATTATTAGTTGAGATGGATGGATTTGATACAGAAGAAACTATAATAGTACTAGCAGCAACTAACCGTCCTGAAATGTTAGATAGTGCATTATTAAGACCAGGAAGATTTGATAGACAAATAACAATTGCACTTCCAGATTTAAAAGGTAGAGAAGAAATTCTGAAAATACATGCAAAAGAGAAAAAATTTGCATCAGATGTTAATTTAAAAAGTATCGCAGAAGATACAGCAGGATTTACAGGAGCAGAACTTGCAAATATTTTAAATGAAGCAGCTATAATTGCTACAATAAAAAATAGAGAGGCTATTACAAATGGTGATATAGAAGATGCTGTTAAGAAAGTTACTGTAGGACTTGAAAAACATAGTAGAGTAATATCTGATAAGGATAAAAGACTTACAGCTTTCCATGAAGCAGGACATGCAATAGTTAGCAGTTATTTAGAAACACAAAAAGATATAAAAGAAGTTTCTATTATACCTAGAGGTGTAGCTGGCGGATATACAATGTATAAAACAAATGAAGATAAATTTTATATATCTAAAACAGAAATGGAAGAAAAATTAATTGCATTACTTGGTGGACGTGCTGCTGAAAAATTAGCGTTAAATGATATATCTACAGGTGCAAGTAATGATATAGAAGTTGCAACTCAAATTGCAAAAGACATGGTAACTATATATGGTATGAGCGATGTAATTGGACCTATATCTATAAATACAGAAAAAGATCCATACGAGTTACAATTGTTGGGAGAGAAGTTTAGTGATAATATAGGAGCAGAAATAAAAATATTAGTAGATAATGCATATGTTAATGCTCAAACTATTTTAGCAAACCACATGGATAAATTAGAATTAGTTGCGAATGAATTATTAAGAAAAGAAGTAATATCAGCAGAAGAATTTGAAAGATTAATTGCTATGTAGTTATAATTTTTATATATAAATACACAGGCTACGGACTAATTTTATATCTGTTTTAAAAATGAACACGGACTAATAACATTAATATATTTATAAATTTAGTTTTATGGTTAAAAAATATTGAAATATTAGAATAAATATGTTAATATATAGCTATTAATTTGATAAATAAATACGATAATAAAGGACAACACAAATAAAGTAAAACTAATAGAGAGCAAGAGACTAGGTGGAATTCTTGTAAGATAATAGATTATTTGTTATCACCTTTTAGTAATTTAATTGAAACTTATAGTAGATTAAATCGTAATCCTTGCGTTAAAAGGTCTTAAGAGAAAAAATTAAAATTTGTGATTTTTTAATATAGGTGGTACCGCGGAAACATTCGTCCTAAAAGCATGATTAGGACGAATGTTTTTTTGCTTAAATATTAATAAAATAAAAGCGTATTTATTAAAGATGTTATTAATTTAATTAATATAAAAATAAAATATTAAGATAAATGAATATATCAAGAGATAATTATTCATTTATAAAGATAGGAGAGATTAGTATGTGTGAAAATTGTGAAGAAAAGAAAGATTATGGAAAAACATTAAACCTACCAAAAACAGATTTTCCAATGAGAGGAAACCTGCCAGAGAATGAACCTAAAATATTTGAGGAAATATTTGAAAAAGGTTTATATGAAAAAATGCTTAAAAAAAATGAAGGAAAAGAACCTTTTGTTTTACATGATGGACCTCCATATGCAAATGGAGAAATTCATACAGGTCATGTAATAAACAAAGTATTAAAAGATACTATAGTTAGATATAAAAATTTAAAAGGATATTATACTCCTTTCATACCAGGATTTGATACTCATGGTATGCCAACAGAGAAAAAGGCAATAGAAAAACTAGGTTTAAATAGAGACGAAATTCCAGTAGTTAAATTTAGAGATACATGTAAAGAATTTAATCAAGAATATATAGCTAAACAAACAGAAGGATTTAAGAGAGTAGGAGTACTTGGAGATTGGGAAAATCCATATATTACATATCAGCCACAAATGGAAGCTAAACAAATAGGTGTATTTGGAGATATGTATAAAAAGGGTTATATATATAAAGGTCTTAAACCAGTTTATTGGTGTACAGATTGTGAAACAGCTTTAGCAGAAGCAGAAATTGAATATAAAGATGTAAAATCAAATACTGCATATGTAAAATTTCCAGTAATAGAAGGAAAAGG
>JAGATI010000044.1 GCA_017621295.1 Clostridia bacterium
AAAATATTTAATTTTTTTATAGCTCTAATAATATCTATTATATTATTTAATCCAATTTCTAATATTATTATTAATAATACAGAAGTAGATGAAGTTATACAAGATTCGATTATATTAAAATTTAGTAGCAATGAAGAGATTAAGAAAGAAGAAGAAACAGAAGAAAATAATATGCCAGCAATATTTAATAATTATGTAAAAAATGAAATAGATAAGGCTACAAATGTTGCAAAAGAGAATGTTGTAAAAGAATCAGCTAAACAAATTTCTACAGTAATAATTAATGTTGGAGTAGTAATTATAGTATTTTTAATTACAAGGATTATTTTAATATTTATAAAAGGAATTGCTGATATAATAACAAAATTGCCAGTAATAAAACAATGTGATGAGTTAGGACGGAGCAATATATGGATTACTAAGAGCAGCTATAATATTAGTTATTATATTTACAATTATTAGTCTAATAGCTCCAATAATTGAAAGTTCGGGAGTTATAGATGCTGTAAGTGATTCTATAATTGGAGGATTCTTGTATAATAATAATTTGTTGTTTAATATAATTTTCTAAGAATAGCAGTATATAAATACACAGGCTACTACTCTACTGTTTTTATTATTTAGGCTAACTAGTAAAAAAATATTTTTAGTTTGGAAAAAATAGCAGGAAATATTGATATTTATATATTTTTTTGTTATACTTGCGTAGAAAGTAATTTATGGGAGTGAGAATTTTGCAAAAAAAAGCAGATACAAAAGAAAGAAAAATAAAAAATAAAGATTCAAAACCAAAAAGAAAGAAAAAAGGTAAAGTATTTTTAATAATTTTAATTATATTATTAGTAATACTTATAATAGCTGGCTCATGGTTTGGCTATAGAGTATATAAAAATGGTGGAGGTTTGCAAGGCGTACTTGCAACTATTGTTGGACATGATGAAAATACATTAAAAAACCTACCTAAAGTATATTGTCTGGTAACTGGACAAAGTCAGAATTTAACAGATACAATTATGTTATGTTCATACGATCCTAGAACACAAGAAGCATCTATACTTTCTATACCAAGGGATACTTTTGTTGGTAAAAACAAAAAAAATGCTACAGCTTTTGACAAAATAAATGCATTATATCAAACTAGTCCAGAGAAAACTAGACAAGCAGTTAGTAAATTAACTGGTATAGATATAAAATATTATTTAAATATAGATACAGAAGCTTTAAGAGAAGTTGTAGATAGTATAGGTGGTGTATATTTTGATGTACCAATTAATATGGACTATGATGACCCTACACAAGATTTGCATATACATATGAAAAAGGGCTATCAATTATTAAATGGTGATAAAGCAGAACAAGTAGTAAGATTTAGACATAATAATAATGGAACTAGTTATCCAACAGAATATGGAGACAATGATTTAGGAAGAATGAGGACACAAAGGGAATTTTTGCAAGCTGTAATCAAAAAATTAGCTACTCCATCTACATTAACAAAAATTAATGATTTTATTAAGATAGCTAATAAAAATGTAACAACAAATTTAGATTTATCTTTAGCAAAGGACTATGCACCTTATGCAGTAGAGTTTAAAGCAGAGAACTTAAAAACAGCTACACTACCTGGAACTCCGGAATTATGTAATGGTGTTTGGATATATACACACAATGCAAGTGAAACAAAAAATGTTGTAGAAGAATTATTTGGAAGTCAAAATTCCGAGACAAAAAATAATACTGGAAATGATACTAAAAATACAAATAGTAAAGATAATACAACGAATAATTCTAAAAAAGTAACTGAGCAACAAAAAAAAGAAAATTCCAAAATAAAAATAGAAATATTAAATGGTACAGCTAACAATTCAAAACTTACCAAACTAAAAGAAGAACTAAAAGAGTATGGTTATAATGTAACAAAAACTGGAATAACAACAAATACTTCAAAAACAACTATTATAAATCGAACTGGAAAAGCTAGTACAGTAATTAATAATATAAAAAATGTTTTAGGCAATATTGGAGTATCTTCTACTGGAAACAATAATTCGAATGTTGATATAACAATTATAATAGGAAAAGATTATTAAAAAAGGGGGCATATAAATTTATTATGTGCCCTTTTATATACTTATATGGCGCAAAGTTTTTACTAGAAGATAAATATTTATAAAAGTAAAGTCTAACAATATCTACATTTATTTGTTTCATTATAGCTATTATAGGAAAGTTATTTTAATAAGTAATGATTATAAAATAGCTATAAAGAGTATAACAAGATTACTTTTATTGTAATATTTAAATTTTTTACTATTTATAAAATTTCATAAATACATCTTTATCTTTTTTGTGTCTTTTTATTTTTAATATTGTAATAAAAAGTAATAATATTAAACAAAATAATAACAAACTAAATATTTGTGGTAACATTTCAGAATCTAATATATTATTACCAGATATTAGATTTGATGTATAAGTTGTATTGTCTATAGTATAAGAAATATTTCCAACAATTGTACCTTTTAGTATAGGTGCATGTAAATTTTCATTAATTACTATTTGTGGGGTAATTTTAGAAATATCTGAAGCTGTAGTAACCTTTATTTCTTTTTCTGCCATAATATTTAATGTCTTTTTTGTATTATCAGATAATTCTAGTTCAATTTGTTTTATTATAGTTTCTGGATTAGATACTATTTTTTCTTTATAATTTTCCAAAGCATAATTAAATAATGTAATACAATCATGAGCTCTATCATTTTCAACCTGAGACATTTTATTTGCTCCTAAAACAACTACAATAAATTCGTAGTCTTCATTTTTACAACTTGCAACAATACAGTTTTTAGCGGAATTAGTGTAACCTGTTTTTATTCCAGTAGTATATGGGTAATAAAAATTATCTGATGTTAATAGTTCATTTGTAGTATTAAATTTTCTATCATTTTTATCATACATATTTGTAGTAGGTAAGCTGCATGAAGTTTTACTAACAATTTTTCTAAATGTTTCATTATTCATTGCATATTTACCAATTAAAGCCATATCATAAGCTGTTGAATAATGATTATCATTATGAACACCATTAGGATTTACAAAATTGGTATTAGTACAACCAATTTCTTTTGCCTTTGAATTCATAAGTTTTGAAAATTCATCTACTGTTCCAGATACATGTTCTGCTAAAGCTATAGCTGCATCATTTGCAGATGGAATTAATAAAACATTTAATAAATCTTCTATGGATAATTGTTCACCAGACTTTATATTTGCTCTTGTATATGTTTCTGGAACAGAGTTTAAAGAAACAGCATTATCACTTACAGTAACAATTTCATTTAAATTACATTTTTCTAAAACGAGTATTGCAGTCATAATTTTTGTTGTACTTGCAGGGTACATTTTGGTATATGCATTTTTTTCGTATAATATTTTCCCAGAATTAGAATCTATTAAAATACATGATGGTGAATATATATCTAAATTATTATTAGCAAAGGAGGTGCTAAAAAAAATAGATAATATTAGTAGTATAAAAAATGGAATAAATAAATATTTAATATTTAATTTCATATTGGACTCCTCATAAGTTTTGATAATACTATATATTAATTAGTATATAATTTCAAGACATAGATAAATTTTAATATTTTATTAAGAATTATTATATTTTAACAGGAGGTAACATTTTGGAATTAACTAATAAACAAAAAGTATTATTTTTTATTGTAATTATTATATTAATATTGGTAGGAATATATGTATATAATATAAGATTTAATGCTAAAGTAGAAGATAATATTGAAACAGAAGCTATTAATAATACAGCATTAGTAGATAACTTTTTAGATACAAATGAAAATAAAAAAGAAAACTCAATAATAATTCATATAACAGGTGCAGTAAGAAAGTCTGGAATAGTAAAATTAAATCAAGGTGCAAGAATATATGATGCAATTGAAATGGCAGAAGGAAGTTTAGAAAATGCAGATTTAGCAAAAGTAAATTTAGCATATATATTAGAGGATGCACAAAAGATATATATTCCATATATAGGTGAAGAAACTGAAAATACTGAAGAGCAAGAGTATATAACATATAATTTTGGAAATAATAGTAGTATAATACAAAATACTAATAAAGGAGAAAGTGGAAAAGTGAATATAAATACTGCTAAACAAACAGAATTAGAAACATTACCTGGAATAGGAACAGCAACAGCTGAGAAAATAATTGATTATAGAAATAAAAATGGTAAATTTAATACTATAGAAGATATTCAAAATGTAAAAGGAATAGGAGAAGCAAAATATGAAAATATAAAAGAAAGTATATGTGTGAAATAATAATTATTTTTTATTTTAAATTCATATAAATAGTCCATATGTATTAACATTTAAATACATATGGACTATTTTGTATTATATGAAATTTATACTAATAAATAACAAAGTATAGATAGATAAAAGTAAGTTATATTGTAAAGATAATATTGTTAAATAAAATGTTGAGTTTATTATTTTTTCTTATTATAATAAAAGTTGTAACATAATAGTAGAAAAAGATACTAATTAAGTGAAAGGAGGAAAATGTTATGCAGGATATAAATGA
Source organism: Clostridia bacterium (assembly GCA_017621295.1). The sequence continues at coordinate 4,612 of JAGATI010000044.1, forward strand.
TATATATGTAAAATACGGTGAAATTGTTTATAAGTATGTATTCTGCTTAACTGGAGAAGAAGATTCGACTAGCGAAATTGTCCAAGAGACTTTTTTAGTAGCTGTTAAAGATATAAATAAGTTTAGAGGAGACTGTAAAGTATCTACTTGGCTATGTCAAATTAGTAAATATATTTGGTATAAAAAATTAAAAAAAGAAAAATCAAAAAAAGAAGTATCACTAGATACATTGCAAAATTCGTTATTTTTGGAAGAGTCTATAGAAGAAAAGTTTTGTAATAAGGAGAGTCAGTTGCAATTGTTTAAAAAATTACAAGAACTTGATGAACAAACAAGAAATGTAATGTATTTAAGAATTCTTGGTAATTTCGAATATAGTGAGATAGCTGAAATTATGAACAAAACATCAAATTGGGCAAGAGTAGTCTTTTTTCGAGGTAAGCAAAAATTAAAGGAGGAAATTAATAAATGAAAAATGAATGTGATATAGTAAAAGACTTATTATTTAGTTATTATGATGATGTTTTAAGTACAACATCTAAAGAATTTGTAGATGAACATTTAAAAACATGTGAGAATTGCAGTAATGTTTTAGAAGAAATAAAACAGGAAAATAATAATAAAATAGAATTAAAGGAGATTGACTTTTTTAAGAAAGTAAAAAAGAAAATAAATATTAACAATATATTTATTGCTAGTAGTTTAATTGTTTTATTAATAATAATTTCATTTAATATACTTGTATATAACAATTATAAGGCTGTCGCTTCTACAATGGAAATATACTTAGAAGATGATATAACAAATGAGGAATTAGAAAATATTAAAAATAAGGTAATGGAATTAAGTCATAATATAGAATTAGAATATATTTCAAAAGAAAAGGCTCTAGAGAAAGTGAAGAATAATTTTGAAGAGAAACAAGAATTATTAGAAGGATATAAGGGAAATAACAATCCTTTTCCAGCTTTGATTTCAGTAAAAACAGATACAAAAATTCAAGAAGTTGTAGAAGGGATAAATAACATGACAGGAATAAAACAGATAAATACTCACTTAGACTATAATCCATATACATTATTTATATCTGAGTTTTTTAGATTATAGTTTTTTGATTGTGATGAATAATGGTTAATAGAGGTTTTATGGAAGAATACATATTGTTAAAAGTTAAAGAGTTTAAAAGTTAAATTTATATAGAATATTTTAGTAATTTGTGAATATAATATAAAAAGAAATCATATATGATTTGTTGATATATATGTGAATCTTTAAAAATCTTTAAAAATGTTGATAAATTTTTAAAATGTATTGACAAAGTTAGTAGAAAAGATGTATACTTAGAAAGTAAATACATCGCGGGGTGGAGCAGTTGGCAGCTCGTTGGGCTCATAAAAATAGGGCTACGAGAAAAGTCAAGGCTTAACATTTCGGGATTTTTTTGTTGTAATGCTTAATACTGTAGTAATTGCTAAAATGCAACAAGAAGAATTTAACAGAATTAAAATGAAATAAAAAGAATTAAAATATAGAAAAAATATAAAAAAATTAGGGAATAATTAGGGATAAGTCAAAAATGAAAAAATATAAATTAGGGAAAACTTTTTTCTTACTCTCTCTAGTAATATAGAGAAAGTAAATTTAATGAGAAAAGTTACCCTCTTTTTTTTTGCCCTAGAAAATTAGGGATAAAATAGAAACATAAACAAATTCTCTATTAAGAAAAGGAAGTGAACTAATTGTTTTGGTTAGGATTAATAATTGGGCTTGTATTAGGTGCTAATATAAGTCTTTTTTTATATGCAATGATAATTGCAGGGAGAGAAAGTGAAAGGAAGTTAAATGATGAATAAGATTAATTTAGAGAAGTTAATAAAAAGTACAGATTTTTTTGCAAATGAGTGTATATTAAAGAATACTCTTGCAATAAGTGAAAAAGAATTAAAATCTATAATAAGCAAAGAATTAAAAAGTATGAAAAGATCTGAAGTTGATGATTTTGTATCTGATTTATTAGATATATACAAAATGGAAATATTAAATCAAGATAAAAAGGCTTATAGAAATGTAATTCAAGAAGTAGATAGACAAGATATAGGTTATATTACAGAGCATAGACACCCACGTGGAAGATTTATAACTACATTAGATAACAATATGACAATGTATGTTTCCACAATTAGTGGCTTAATTGTGGAAAACTATAGTTCAAAAGACGAAATGATTGCAAATATTATTTTGAAACAATGCTTTAATATTGAGCATAATTCAAGTCAAGACAATTTATGTATTAATGCAACTGTTAATTCAGCAGATTATATATTTAGTAAAAAAATTCTTAAATATATAAAATATAATTTAAATAATATTTTAAATGAAATATTAAAAAGTAATATTTTATTAACTTATAAAAATCAAGATAATTATAATTTATTTAAGGAATATTTAAAAAATACAGTATCAAATATTATATTTAATTCTTCTAAGGAATTACCTAAAAATATAAAAGTTGGAGATAAATTGCAGACTAAATATTATGAAACTGCGACAGTAATTGATATTGATATAGAGAATGAAACATTAAAATTAGATAAAGAGATACAAAATGATATTACAGTTTTTACAGATGTTATTAGTTATAAAAATGAAAATATTATAAATAAAATTATATCTCCACAAAAGAAATATGAAGATATAGAAATGGAGGCATAAATGAATACTAGATGTTTTGCATATATTGAAAACGGAAATTGTTTTGCACTAAATGAGATGTATTGTGGACAAGAACATTGTAAATTTTACAAAGATAAGGAAAAAGCTAAAAAGGAATTTATGAAGAATTATGATAAATCTAAAGAAGATATAAATTATAATATAAAAAAATATTTTAAGGACATATAGTTCTTATTTTTTTTGTTAAAGGAGTTGATTTTAATGATTTTAGCTAGTCTTTTAGCTAGTAGTAAATATGTTATTGTAAATAAAGATTTAATTCAAATACTAGGTTTAAATGAAGCCATTATTTTAGGTGAATTATGTAGTGAATATAACTATTGGGCTAATATTAATAAATTAGAAGAAAATGAGTATTTTTATTCTACAAGAGAAAATATACAAAAAAATACAGGGATAAATGCTCATTTTCAGCGAATTGCTATGAAAAAACTAGAAGAAAAAGGAATAATTAATACTAAGAAAAAAGGAATACCATGTAAAACGTATTATAGAATTGATGAAGAAAAAGTTATTGAGTATTTAAAAAAGGCTCAATTATTGCCAGAAAACTCAGATGTTCACGAAGTGAATGACAAGACATTAACAGAGGAAATAACAAGTACATCAGAAGAAAAACAGCAAGATGTTAATAAGGTCAATACAAATAATAATAAAATAAATAATAATATAAATAA
>JAGATI010000016.1 GCA_017621295.1 Clostridia bacterium
ATTTTGAATTTCATCAAAAAGCAAATAGTATTTTTCTGTATCTTTTATTTTTTCTTTTACATATATATTAAATTTCTTTGGTTCTGTGAAATCTATGTAATCATAATCTTCAAAGTTCATATATATTATATGATTTTCTTTTATTCCTTTTTGTTTTAATTCTTCTATTATTTGCATCATTAATACTGATTTTCCTGAACGCCTAACACCAATAATTACTTTTATTAATTCACTATCATACGAATCTCTTATCTTCTTTAAATACATTTCACGTTTTATCATTCCGACAATCCTCCTATATTTGGGCTTTATTATATTGTATCACACATCTAGTGATGCTTCAAGTTTTTCTTTGTAAAGTCGAAAAACTCCTGTTTTTTATATGTTTTTCGACTTTGTTTTGCAATGATAAAGATATTCTTGTGAGTTATTTGCTAGAAGCACAACCTTATCAAAGAAATTATATACATTTGTTAATTTCTTATTTTGAGCTTCTAATTTTTTTAAGTTTGCAATACTTTTTCTATATAAATTCTATCAAACTCATAATTAACTATCAAGTACATTTCTCACTGTTTACTTAGATATTGCTGTAATGAAAATATTGTAATATTAAAATAAAGCTGACTAGTAACCTAAATTTCACTAATTTTTCTACAAAATTTTATTTTTATCTGTACATTTTGACATATTTGTAATATAATTCGTATACCTCATAAGCATATAGCTTATAAAATTTTATTTTTCTAGGAGTGATATTACCATGCAAAAGAACAGCAACCCTACTGAAAAAAAGTGTCCTGAAAATAAGGATACGAAGCGTACATGCACATCTTCTTGCAGAGAATGTGAACGGAAACACTCTTGCCCAGATGTGTGCCCAATTCTAAAAAAGGCTATTGAAGCCTGATATAATTACGCTTAAAACAAATCCCGCCTTTCTTTTGGGCGGGATTTCGTTTTTAACTTATAACTTTATATATAGAATCTTCTTCATAATTACTCATTATCTCTGGATTATCCAGAGCAATTTTTTGAATAATATTTTTATTTTGACTAAATGTTGTTACATATCCTTCTAAAGATTTTGCTTTTTCTTGTAATGCTTTTACATTATCATTTACATAAATTTTAGCTTTTCCTTTTCCGTTTTTTGCTTCTTGAATTAAATTTGAAACTGGTGAATTTCCATCAAAAGCTAAAACTATTGATCCTCTTCTTTCAAAAATTTCATAATTAAAGCTTTTATATATTCCAAGTTCTTCTTGTTCTGTGGAAATACAAACACCATCTAGTTCATTAATTAAAAGCTCTCTTCCTACTTCCTTTGAAACCTTTTTAGGAATAATAGCATCTATTTCGAACTTTTTACCTAATTCTTTGCTAATATCTATAATTGCTTTTTCGTATCCTTGCATTTTATGACCAATTACAAAATACACTTTTTCATTATTTAATTTTTGCATTAGTTCTTTTAGTATCTCTTTTCCCTTTTCATCTAAAAGTGTTTTTCTACCTTTTGAATTAAAGCTACCTCCTGCAACTATAATTGGTATCTTATTTTCTGGAAGTTTAACTATTTTTTCTTTTAAAATTTCTTCTGAATCAATATCAGTACTACCTAATATTTTAAATTCTCTATCTTCATTTAGTTTTATTTCTTTTAATTCTTCTTCTAAAATAGCATCCTTAATATCTCTTCCATCTAGCCATTCTTCAAATTTTTCACTTTTTATTTTAAAATATTTGTCACTATCATTTATTATTTTATCTTCAACTTCTCTCATTTTTAATAAGTCATCTTCAGTTAAATTTAATAAATTAGTAAGAGCCATTTGCTCTTCCATACAATCTGTACCGTAAAATCCACATCCATCTGACCCTTGTACACAAAATACTCCATTACTTAAATATTTCTTTATAGGATGTTCTTCTACTTTTGTTAAATTGTTTAGTCTAACATTAGAAGTTAATTGAAATTCCAATACAAAGCCATCTTTTTTCATTTCATTCATTAAAGATTTTCCTTCTTTTGTCTCTAAATCAATTCCATATAAACCATGACCAATTCTACATTTCGGCATTTTAGCACCTTTTGGCACAGCGTTTTTCACACAATCTACAGCTCTTTGTACATTTTCCTTAAAGCTATCATTTTCACCTGCATGTATTCTAATTGTAAATCCATTATCTTCTTTAACTGCAAACTCTACTAATTCTTTAATAACTTGTTTAAAATTACGAATATCATTAATTTCTTCACCTATAATATCGCTTCCAACAATATATGGACTTTTGGCAGCTACTTTTAAAACATCTACACCTTCTTTTAACTGCTTCTCTGTCATTAAAGTTCTACTAAGTGAGCCTAAAAATCTTAATTTAACACCTGTTTCAGCTTCAATTTTTGGCATTATTTCATGTAGCTCTTTTAATATCTTTGCACCTTCTTCTCCTTTTCTTACAATCCATGTTACAGATATTTCTGCATAACTAATACCTTGTTTTTGATATTGTCTTGCTACCCAAAGAAGTTTATCTTGAAGAAGACTATTTGCTTTATATTCTTCTTTTTTACTATCTTCTATCATTGTTTTTAGAATTCTTTTTATATCTTTTTCTGTAATAGAATCTACTTTGCTTTCTTCTATCACTATTTTATTTTTACTTACTTGACCTTTAGAAAAAGCATAACGGTAAATATAAAGTTTTTCTAAATTTGTAAAAACCGCTTGCCCATCTTTCATTAATACTAAACTATTTCTTATCTTAGCAATATTTTCTTCCATATTCTTTTTATTGTTTAATATTAAATCTGCAAAATTAATAAATGTTTCATCATCTATCTTACGAGTTAATCTTTTTCCTGGTAAATCACAATAAGCATATTTCTTTTCAATTTCACATCTTTTTTCAAACATTTCCTTTGCTTGTTTGTCTGAAAGTTTTAGTCCTAACTTCTTTATATAATAAAGTGAATATTTTATTTGATGTTTAATACCTAATGCTATTAAAACATCTGAATTTAAGTTAGCATGAATATGTGTATGTAAATCTGTTCTAAACTTATTTTTCTTTAAAATATATGTTTTTATTATTGTCTTTTTAACATCAATTTTATAATCTTTTGTTTGTGACATTAATGTTTTATTAATTGCAGGTATTTGTGCTTTTATCTCTATTTTTCCATCATTATATATATTTGCAATTTTAATACCACCAAGTCTAAAAATATATACTTCTTCATTATCTGCATTTATACTTGCTGGAATTATACCTTTAATTATTTTCATATCTCTTTCATTCTTTATTGTTTGAATATTACATATTTTGGCTAAATTTGTAATTAAATTACCAGTTTTATGATTTGGAGTTTCTAATATATATTCTAATTCATCTTCATTCTTTCTATATAAATTTATAATAATATCTTTTTCTTTATCCAAATAAAATCTGTTATATAATTCCATTTTTATTTACTCCTCTCAAAAAAGAATTTATGTTAACTATTATAACATACAAGATGTCCTCTTAGCAATATAATTTTCACAAAAAAGATATATTTATAAATTTATATGCTACTATTCAATCTAAAAATAGTAGAGTAGTAGCCTGTGTATTTATATATAAAAATGCAGTGATGCGCAGTTTGGGAGGACTCATATTCATACAGATTAGATAGATTAACTGTTCGAATTATGAAATTTGTATATACCTGCTCATATGACTAGTCCGACCAGCAAAGAACGGAATTTTTATATATAAATACACAGGCTACGGCCTAATTTTATACGCATTTTAGAAATAATGCCAAGTAATAACATTATATTCCTATTTACAACTTATTCAAAAACACATATCCGCTTTTTCTATTATTAACTCTTCTTTTATTAACTTCCTCGCAACATTCACAAAATTGCATTCTATATCCGTTAAATATATTCTACACTCCTTATTTAAACCATCATTTTCAATATCTTCATCCCTTAACAATTGCTCCATATAATCCGCAATCATCTTACCTGTATTTATAATTTCCGTTTTATCTCCAAGCACTTCTTTTATTACATCTTCAAACAACGGATAATGAGTACACCCCAATATTAAAGCATCTATATTATTAATATCTTTCAAATATTCACTTACAGCCAATTTAGCAATCTCATTATTCGTCCACCCCTCCTCTGCCATTGGAGCAAGTAATGGGCAAGCTTTATTTATTACAAAAATATTGTCAACCTTTTCTTTTATAGCTTTTTCCCACCCATTACTCCTTATAGTTCCAGCTGTAGCAATTACTCCAATTCTTTTTAAACTATTTTTATACTTTATATATTCTACTGTAGGCTCTATTATTCCAATAATTGGTATATCATATATCTTGCAAACAACATCTAAAGCTTGGCTTGTTGCTGTTCCACAAGCAATTATAATTGCCTTTACATTCTTCTTTAATAAAAATTCTATCCCCTTTTTAGTAAGTTCTATTATCGTATCTTTAGATTTACTTCCATATGGAAATCTTTTAGTATCACCTAGGTATATAATTTTTTCATTTGGTAATTTTTCCTTAATTTCTTTAAGTACTGTCATTCCACCTACTCCAGAATCAAACATTCCAATTGGTCTTGTATCCATTTTTTCTTGCAATATGCTAGTTTACAAAACTAACATATCTCCTCCTTTTTTATTTTTTCTGTAGCATTATATCACAAAATTACATATAATAAACTCTTTTTATTATTTTTTCATTCTATCACATATATATAATACATATCATAATATATATTAAGCCAGATGGCTGTAATATTATGAAAGGATGATGAATAATAATGGAATATGATAAAAAAATATGCCCAGTAGTAGATGTGGATGGTGTAATTGCAACTGGTAAACAATTCGATTTAGACATTACTTTACCAAAGGATAATAGAAATGTAATTTATGGAATAATAAGAGATTGCTATAAAGAACCTGTTCGTGATGCTGTTGTAAAATTAATTGAAGTAGTTTGTGAATGTGGTAAAGAAGAGAGAAGACCAGTTTCTCATACTTTATTTTGAATAACTTTAAGTATAATTTTTTATAAGTAGTACTTTTCTTTCCTACTTATTTCAATGCTTTTATAATTTATTATACTTAAAGTTTTATATTATATATTGAGTAAAACTTTAAGTATAATTTTTTATTATTTCGTATATTTTAAATATTATGTATTTTTTGTATCTAATTGTTCACTTCTACCAACTCTACAATATATATATACTTTTATGTTGTTATTATTTATTATATGTTCCATTTTTAAATTCCTTTCTATTCTACATTTTCTATGAATTTATATTTTATCTTTATTTCTTTACCTTTAAAATACTCTATTCTATCAATTAACTTATTTAGTAATTCTTCGTTTTGTTCTATATTCTCTAAGTTTAAAACTTGTTCAGCTATTTTCTTTATGTATCTATATTCAACAACTTTCTCTTTACCGACTTTTTCTAATTCTTTTTGTAATTCTTTAATTTGTTGTAAATTATTTTCTTTCTTTTCTTGATATAAATTATAGAATTTTGAAAAATGTTCTGTAGTTATTATTCCTTCTATTTTATCTGAATATACTTGTTCAAGTTGTTTTTCTATTTTTTGTGTTTCTTTTTCTAATTTTGTTATTTTTTGTGTTAATATTGTTTTCTTACTATTTGAACTTTCTTTTGCTTGTTCATATATAGAAGTTAAATCTCCTTTTGAGAATACGATTTTAGAACATTCATTTTTTATTTCTTCTTTTACTAACGGAAGTAATATACTATAAGTCATAGTTCCATTTTCACAATTATAATAATTATCACTTTTTTTATTACATACAAAATATTGATGTGTGTGTATTTCTCCAGATTTTACTTGCCTTTTAGCCGTTTTTAAACTTGCCTTACCGTCCACAATAACCACAATATACAAACTTTTTTAAAGGATTATGATTTTTTCTTTCCCTACAACAGTTTCCATTTTCTAGTCTTATTTTTACTTTTTCAAAAGTTTCTTTGTCAATTATAGGTTCGTGTCTATCTTCTACATAATATCGTTCATCTTTCGGAACATCTATCATAGTTTTTACTTTATGATTTACCTTATACCTTTTATGTCCTACTATTGTACCAATGTATACATCTTCTTTTAGTATTCTATATATTGCCCCTTTATTCCATTTATGAGAACATTTTTTGTATCTTTCTGTTGGAAGATATTTACTTGGAGATGGTATATTCTCATCATTTAGAATTCTTGATATTTTATGAGTACCTATTCCTTTTAGATATAATTCAAAAATTCTTCTAACTACTGGTGCTGTTTCTTCGTTTATAATTAAATGATTTTTGTTGTTTGGGTCTTTTTTATATCCAAATGGTGCATATGGTGCTTGATATTCTCCCTTCTCTTGTTTTCTATGTTTTACAGCCTTTATTTTATTAGATATATCAAGACTATAATAATCGTTGAAACTTAACTTGAAAGCCATAAAATTTAATCCAACAGAAGTGCCAGTATCAACTCCATCTCCTATTGCTATGTATCTAATATTATTAGTTGGTAAATATCTCTCTAAATAATAGCCTGTGTCAATATGATCTCTTCCAAATCTTGAAAGGTCTTTTGTTATAATACAGTTAACTCTTCCTTTATTGACATCTTCTATAAGTTTTTTAAAACTTGGTCTATCAAAGTTGGTACCGAGTATAACCATCATCAACATATTCGTCAATATATTCTAAGTCATCTTTTTCTTCTATATATTTATTTATAATATCCCTTTGATTTTCTACAGATTCACTTTCTCTATCGTCTCCATCTTCTCTTGAAAGTCGTATGTAAATTCCAACTTTGTACTTCTCTCTATACATATTTTACACCTACCTTTCTGTTATAGAGAGAGTCCTAATTCATTTATATAATTATTATATATAATAAATTTTTCAAATCTGAAACGGACTACTCCTACTTTTTTACTTTTTTTGTTCGTTATTTAGTATTTCTACAAACTTCTGTATTAAGTAGTCCGATAAAATATCTTTTAAATTTTTTTCCGTTCCATATTCAACTGTAACTTGTTCGTTTTTCTTTTTAGTTTCGTTAATCATAATATTATCATCACCGTTTAATAATATTATGTTCCAATACATTTAATGATATATTTTTGTCCATTTTTCGTTTCTCCTTTTTATTAGAAGAAACGAGAATTCAATTTTAACTTTATCTTTTATTTCATCATCATTTTTATTATTTATATCATCTTTTTTATCATCACTCGGTCATCTCGTTCATTCTGTTATTTTATTTTTTTAATACCTTTTATTATTAATATGTATATCAGTATTAATAATTATTTTTATTATTTATTTTCTTTTAGTTACTCCTACTTATATTTCAGTTACCCATTCATAAAAATTTATTTTAAAACCTTTGACACCCTAAATCACTTTTAAATTTTTTATAAACAGTAACCCTCAAAACCACTAAACAAAATAATTTTCATTTATCAGTTTTCTCGATTTACTTAAAATGTTCTCCATAAAAGTAACTTCACTTTCCATATCAATCGTTACTGGATTCACACCTATATCGTTCAATAGTCCAATATACTTATTCCAAGTCATATAATTGTAGCCATATTTCTTTTTTGTTTCTGTCATTCCCATTCTGTTGATTCGTGTAACTAACTGACACAAGTTCTTTTTTACAGTTTTACTATATGTACTTTTTTTAATTTTTTCCCTACATATGTCTAACCTGTGATAGTCCCCTAGAAAAAAGTAATCTTGAAGGAAATCAAAGTAATTCTCATTGAAATTATCTAAACTCCAATAGTTATCAAGTGTTCTTTCAATTCCATATCTAGTTAAATTATTATATAATTTTTTCTGTTTCACTTGAACTTCAACTCTCCAAATATTCCAGTATTTAACATTTTTACACTCATCAAATTTCGAATACGAATTTATGTTTGTTTGACCATTTTCATTATCAAGGTGAACACTTGTTTCGTAGTTCTCTTTTTTTGACATTCCCTTGTATATAGAATTATGTTTGTCTTTCAACTGTTTAAATATTTTCAGTTCACTATCTGACAATTTTATGTCTACTTTATAATCAATTCGATTTAGTATCAATTCTCTATCTTCTATTTCTCTGCCGATTACCTCTTTTATAATCTGTTTTAATCGTTTCATATATTCTTCACGATATCCAACTTTTATATCAATGCCTTCAAGAACTGCATCAGTTGTTGTCTTAATAGTTAAAGTTGCTCCTAAATAATTGTATTCAAATTTAATTCCATCTTTATAGGTGTAATGTTGTTCTGTTGGACCATGTGGAGTAAATTTAATTAAATTTATTTGATTTACTGGAATTATCATAAAAAAGTGTATAGAGTGTATATGAGTCTGCTCCATTTCCGTTATCCCCCTTTTTATAAATCTGATACTACTAAATCAATTTTTATCAATTTAGTAGTATCTTTTTAATGATTTACCACTTAACATTTAATCTTTTGGCCGTTTTTCTTATTTCTCTTTGTATACTATTTATTTTTCCAGTTTCTTCTCCTAATTGATAACTGTATCTTTTTATTACCCTATCAACTACTTTGTTCATTTCTCCTACGTTTGGTTCCTTTTCCAAAGAATATTGAAGTGATTTAATATTAGATTGTAAATCTTGTATAATTAATATACTTTCATTAATTTTATTTACTAACTCTTGAAGTTCTGGATGTTTTTTACATTGTCTTTCAAATCTGTCTGCTCTTTCTATATCTTTTTTAGTTACTTCCATTTTTATTTATCCCCCTTACATTTTAATATTTTTGAATTTTTCATTAGTTGTTTCCATTCTTCTATATCTTTATCAGTAACCCAACAACTTTCTAATAAATTTCCGACTTTATAGTAACAAATTCTGTCTTTTAACTTTACATACCTAAGTTCTTTTACTACTTTTATTAACTCTTTTAGAAAGACATTAGAAGATTTCCTTTCATCTCCTACACTTAACATATGTAACCAACTATCTGTTATATATACTGTACTAGTAGAACCTTTAAATATCTGTAATACTTCTTGTAACTGTTCTAC
>JAGATI010000045.1 GCA_017621295.1 Clostridia bacterium
CATCTCTATTTCTTTAGATGTTATATTTTTATCTACAATAAATGCAACATCTTTTTTAACATTTGGGAATTTAGAAATCTCTTTAAATTTCATTTTTCCAACTTTCTTAGAAAGTAATCTACTTAAATTAATTTCAAATACAAAAACTTTATCTTTAGATACATTTGGATGTAATCTTCCGAACATAACCAACAATATCATTATTTACACTTATAGCAGCAGTTTGACCAGGGTGAAGTTCTTTTGGAAGCTCTTTATCTGTCACAAAACTATATCTACCACAAAATCCTAAATAATCTAATATTTCTTCTACTACACCTTTTATTACATAGAAATCTACTTCTGCTTTATTTAGTCCTAAGTAGTATTCCCCACACATTACTGAAGCAAGTTTTGTTTCTTCTTTATATTCTTCTTGTTTCTTATAAAATCCTTTTCCTATTTCGAATATACTAATATCTTTTATATTACGAGCTTTATTATATTCATAAACTTTTAATAAAGATGGCAAAACACTATTTCTTAATGTATTTCTTTCTTCAGTCATTGGATCTAATAATTTTAGGCTTTCAAATTTATCTACCACATACTTGTTTACATCTTTCTCATTTACCAAAATATATGTTAATGTTTCATTAAGCCCTAAAGAAATCATTTTATTTCTTATTTTTCTAGTAGTTTTATCAAAACTTCCAGCTTTCATAGGAAGACTTGGCAACTTTCCTTCAATATTATCTACACCATATATTCTACCTACTTCTTCTATCAAATCTTCTTTAATAGCTATATCTAATCTTCTTGATGGCACAGACACTATAATTTCTTCATCCTTAGAAGCACATTCGAAATCTAATTTTCTAAATACATCTAAAATTTCTTCTTTTTTTAGTTTAGTTCCAAGTACATTATTAATGTCTGAAACTTTTACCACTACTTCTTTACTTTCTTTATTTGTAGTATCATATTTTACTAAACCTGTAACAATTTTTGCATCTGCATATTTTTCTAGTAAATGACATGCTCTTTCTATAGCCATATAAGTTCTCTTTGGGTCTAATCCCTTTTCAAAACGATTACTTGCTTCACTTCTTAATATCTTCTTAGATGTCTTTCTAACTTTTACAGAGTCAAATATAGCAGATTCTATAATTACATTTTTTGTATCACTTTCTACTTCTGTTGTAAGTCCTCCCATCACACCTGCAAGACCTATTGCCTTTTTGCCATCAGAAATAACTATATCATTTTCATCTAAAACTCTTTCTATATTATCTAAGGTTGTTAACTTTTCGTTTTCACTTGCCATTCTAACTTCTAGTTTATTTTCTAATCTATCTGCATCATAAAAATGAAGTGGTTGACCTACTTCTAACATAACATAGTTGCTAATATCTACAACATTATTGATTGGTCTAATTCCAGATGCTATAAGTCTACTTTTTATAAAATCCGGACTTTCTTTAATTACAACGTTCTCAGCCTTCTTTGATAAAAATAATGAACAATTATCTGTATTTATTTCTATAGAAAATTTATTATTTATATCTTCACCTTGCTCATTATATGATAAATCTATCTCCTTTACTTTTTTATCATATATTGCACCTATTTCATATGCCATACCTAATATACTTAATAAATCTCCTCTATTAGCAGTTAGTTCAAAATCGATAACACTATCATCTAATTTTAAATATTTTATTGGATCTTCACCAACGATTGCATCATTTCCTAATTCATGTATTCCATCTTTATCAATATCTCTCAAAAATTTATTTTCTATGCCTAATTCTTGCAGTGAACAAAGCATTCCATTAGATTCTTCTCCACGTATATTACCTTTTTTTATCTTAACATCACCTGGAAGATGTGCACCATCTAATGCAACTATTACTTTTAATCCTTCTCTTACATTTGGTGCACCACATACAATATTTAAAGTTTCCTCTCCTATATTAACTTTACAAACATGTAAATGGTCAGAATCTGGATGATCTTTGCAAGATACTACTTCTCCTATAACTAATTTACTTGCATCAATTAAATTTCCTGCGTAGTCATATTCATTTCCAACTCTAGTCATATCTTCTGCTAAAGTTTTTACAGGAACATCTATATCTACATAATCTTTTACGAAATTCAAACTTAACTTCATATTACTCTTCATCCTTTCTATCAAATTGTTTTAAAAATCTTGTATCATTTGTGTATAAATATCTCATATCTGTTATTCCATATCTAAACATTGCTAAACGGTCTATTCCTGTACCAAAAGCAAATCCTCCATATAAATCTGGATCATATCCATTCATCTTTAATACATTTGGATGAACTATTCCTGCTCCTAATACTTCTATCCATCCTGTTTGTTTACACAAATTGCATCCTTTTCCACCACATTTAAAACATGTGACATCAACTTCATAAGAAGGCTCTGTAAATGGGAAATAACTTGGTCTAAATCTTAAATTTAAATTTTCTCCAATTAATTTTCTAACAAATACTTCTAATGTCCCTTTTAAATCTGCAAGTGATACATTATTTTCTTTTTTATCAATTACTAATCCTTCAACTTGATTAAATTGATGAGAATGTGTTGCATCATCTTCTCTTCTATATGTTTTTCCTGTACAAATCATTCTAATAGGTGATTTTTCTTTATTAGCAAGCATTGTTCTTGCCTGTACACTTGATGTTTGTGTTCTTAATAAATACTCATCTGTAATATAAAAACTATCTTGCATATCTCTTGCTGGATGACCTTTTGGTAAATTTAATCTTTCAAAACAAAATTCATCTGTTTCAAGTTCTGGTCCATCAATAACATCATATCCCATAGATACAAATAAATCTTGTATTTCTTCTATTGTTCTATTAATTGGATGTTTGCTTCCTCTTTTAACTTTAGTACTTGGAAGTGTTACATCTATTTTTTCTTTTTCTAATTTTTCCTTCAATTCTTTTTCTTCAAATTCATTTTCTTTTTGTTTAATAAACTCTTCTAATTCCTGCTTTACACTATTTACCATATTACCAATAACAGGTCTTTCTTCTGGACTAAGATTTGCCATTCCTCTTAAAATAGTTGTAAGTTCACCTTTCTTCCCTAAAATTCTAACTCTAATATCATTTAAAGTTTTCTTATCTTTTGCATCTTCAATCAATGTTCTCGCAACATCTCTAATCTTTGTTATTTCTTCTTTCAATTTAAATCCCCCTTTTTATTTTAATATAATTAACTCATTATAGTTTAATACACTAACATTGTAGAGTAGTCTTGCTAAGCTTTAGATGTAAATAATTTTTAGATTATACTGTTTGACTGGAATAATTTTAAAGCACCAATACAAAAAACTACTTGCAACAAACTATTTTTTTCTCTTTCATGTAATGATACACAAAAAATATACCACGAAAAAACTCCTCAATAGGACGATTATCTCGTGGTACCACCTAATTTCATATATCTAATCTCACATTAAATATATCTCATTTGCAGTTATAACGTAAACCACCGCTTTTCCCTACTACCATTTCAAGAAAAGAACTAAAAAGTGAAATTTCAAGTAACCCTTCAGTAATAAGCTTTCAGCAACTACTTATTATCTCTAATTTCTGACCCTTTAATTACTCTAATTTGCTTTTTAACAGTCTTTATTTATTCCCCTTTAAAATACGCCTTATTTTCATTATACGCTCCAAAAGTTACAACATAATCTGAACATCCAATTGGCACTTGTGTCGCCAATCTTCCAGTTGTATTTTTTGTCTTAACATAATCTCTTGGACCAATAAAAATAGTACTTGTAATATATGTTGTTCCATTATACTTTATTGAACTAGATGTTAATCCTTCTACTTTTCCTGATACATCCCCATTGGCTCCTATAGAAGACATTGTGTAATCTACAAAATCCACATCATAATCTATTACTAACCATTCTAAACCTTCTTTTGGATCTTGATATTTATATATAGAAGAACCTGAACTCATGTATTCTTGAACTGCTTTTTTAGCATCTTCTCCTCTTGTAAAGTTTTTAACTTTAACATTTACATTTTCATATCCTTTAGTTTCAGTACTATATTTTGCAGCAGTTCCCCATTCACCTTTAGTAAGTGGAGCTTCTTTACTTGATGTTTTTGCATCTCCTATAACCACATTATTAGCTATATTATTTCCTACAGTATTATTTGCAACTGTATTATTTGCTATTGTATTATTTGCTAATGAATTTCTAATTGTATTAGATGTAGTATTTCTTATAGTATTATTTTTAACTGTAGTATTTGAATTTCTTATATCATTAACAATTGAATCTATTTTATTTTCTGTAATTACATTTTTTATATTATCATTGTAAAATTTAAATCCGAAAAATATTACTCCTGAAATTAAACATCCAAATAATAATAGTACTATAATAACTACTGCAATAATTATTGGTGCTTTACTCTTTTTCTTATTAACAACATTATTATTTTGTGCATAATTATTGTATTGTTGCTGTCCAGTAGTACTTTGTCCTACTCTTGCATTATTTTGTTCTTGCATTGGCTGAGATACATTATTATTTTGTACATTTTGATTGTTTTCTTGCTCTTGATTAGTATTTTGTTGATTTTGATTATTTCCTTGTACCTCATTGTTATTTTGTTCGTCCATTTTTATCCCCCTCATTATTAATTTACTTAATTATTTTATCTTTGTTTTCATAAAATGTCAATAATTCTCTTCCATTTTTGTATTATTTATAGTATAATTATATTGTATAATTTATTTTTTTAAGGGAGGACTTAAAAATTATGTGGCAGTTTTGGTTAATTGCTGCTGGTATCTTTTTTGTATTTGAAATGATAACAGTTGGTTTCTTAGTCTTTTGGCTTGGAATTGCTGCTCTAATTACTATGATTGTAAGCTTTTTTACAGATAATATAGTAATTCAAACAGCTGTATTTGTTATCTCTTCAATATCATTAATTTTTCTAACCAAACCTTTTGTTAGAAAGTTTATGAACAGTAAAGATAATCTAGCTACAAATGCAAATTCAATCATAGGAAAAAACGGAATAGTAACAGAAGATATTAATTCTACATTAGGTACTGGATTAGTAAAATTAGGAGGAGAAACTTGGTCAGCAAAAAGTTATAACGAAGATTTTATTCCTAAAGGTTCTACTATCACTGTAACAAAAATAGATGGTGTAAAAGCTGTTGTTACTATAAATTCTGAAGCAAAAGCTCAAATCTTGAATTAAATTTTTAAAAGAAATTTTCGAAAAAATTTAAATAAAACAAAAAAACAAATCTCATAGAATTCAACATTATTAATGTAGAGTTACAAATTAGTTATTATTGTGCAAAATTTTAATATACATAAACAAAGTAAATTTAAGGAGGAAAAAAATATGTTATGGTTTTTTATTATAGTATTAATTATTGCTTTAATTATCGCATTTAAAACAATAAAAGTTGTTAAACAATCCGAGGTTTACATTATTGAAAGACTTGGTAAATTTCACAAAATAGCAGATGCTGGTCTTACAATAATTATCCCATTTTTTGATCATGTTAGATCAGTTGTTAGTTTAAAACAACAAACAATGGATATCCCACCACAAGGAGTTATTACAAAAGATAATGTTACAATCACAATTGATACAGTAGTGTTTTATAAAATTACAGACCCTGCAAAAGCTGTATATGAAATTCAATCTTTAAAGAAAGGTATTGAATATTTAGCTATTACAACAATTCGTGATATTGTTGGTAAAATGGACTTAGATGAAACATTTAGTTCTCGTGATGCTATAAACGACCGTTTAAGAGTTATATTAGACGAAGCAACAGATCAATGGGGATGTAAAATAGATAGAGTTGAAATAAAAGATATTACACCACCTGCTGATATCCGTGATGCAATGGAAAAACAAATGAATGCTGAAAGAAATAAAAGAGCTTTAATTCTTCAAGCTGAAGGTGAAAGACAATCTGCAATCACACTTGCTGAAGGTAAAAAGCAAGCCGCAATTTTAGAAGCTGAAGCTGACCGTGAATCTGCAATTAGAAGAGCTGCCGGTGAAGCTGACGCAATAAAACAAGTTGCAGAAGCTAAAGCACAAGAAATTGAAATGGTCTACAAAGCAATGATGAAAGCAAATCCAGATGATAAATTAGTTCAATTAAAATCTTTAGAAGCTTTAAAAGAAGTTGCAAATGGAGATGCTAATAAAGTATTTATTCCATTTGATGCAACAAAAGCTCTTGGAAGTTTAGGTGCTATTAAAGAAGTTATGAAAGATGATGGAAAGAAAAGATAGATAAAAATAAAAGAGAATCTTAAATTTAATTAAGATTCTCTTTTATTTTTATATTTTATTTAAATTATAGTTGTAACTTTTTCTTCGAAAATATTTTATAATAATTGTATTTTATTTTTTCCTAAATAAACTTATAATCATATTCCAAATTTTTCTAAATAAATCATCTTGATATTTAATTATTCCATTATTCTTATTTATGCTATTATTTATTTCATCATCAATATTTTGACTGGTCTCTGATTTATTTTTTTGTGCAAATATATCAACACTATATTTTATATTTTTTTCATAATTGCTATTCATTTCTTCTCTTGCTTGAAGTTTAATCATACCATCTCTTTGCTCAGGAGTTGCCAAATAATCCATCAAAAAACTAAATAAAATAGCTTTTGTTTCTGGAAGTAATATATTCTTCAAATTATCAAAGTCATTTGAAAAACAAAATATATGATTTACATTTCTCTGTTTTTCAATCATATTTAGAATATCTTTTGGAATTTTTGAATACGCATCTTTTTCAAGATTATTTAGTATAACATATACCTCTTGAAATGCATTTTTATAAATTTCTGTCACAATTATCCCCCAATTTCTCTTTCAGTATTTCTATTTAGTTCATTATTTATAATTTTTCTTGTTTTATCAACATTGCCTTTTTCAACCACACCTGTTAATTTTGCAATATCACGAACTGAAAGCCCTTCTTTTATTTTGCCACCATCCTCCTCTACGTTTATATTTTCGTTTTCTAGCTGAGGCATATACAAAACCTCTCTAGAATCATTAAAAATTGTAGCATTCGGAAATAGTTTTGATAATTTATTTATATATTCTTGGTCATATTCTTTTCTTCCTGTACATATTCCATTTACAAGACTAGATGGTATCCCCCCTGGAATTGCTAGCCAATTACAAAATGGAGGCTTATTATTTAGATGAAAATCTTTTCCAGCAGGTGAATATGGTTCAATTAGATTATCAAAAATTGCTATTTCTTCACTTGTGTATTCATCTTTCAATGTTTCTGGATTCTCTATCTTTTTCTTTTCATATTCAAAATAATCCATATGTATTAGATCCTTTGTAGTTGGATTGCTTTCATCAAAAAATAGAAGAATAGAGCTATTATATCCATTTAATCTTCCACTATTTCGATGCTGACTAAACATTAATGGATATTTGTCTTGCTCCTCAGTGTTCATCCTTGAAAGAAATGCACAAAATGTTCCTTCCATTTCGCTTTCTCTTATTCCAAACCATTCACTCGCCAAAATTCCTTCTTTTGCAATACTTTCTAATAACTCAATGTTATTTGTACATTGATGATTTAACATTCCTCCTTTAATCTCCACTAATCCATCTTTTAAAGTCATTGGTTTTATTGGTGTTTTCTTCGCATCATCATTAAATTTCATGTACATTTTTTCTATAGCACATATTAATTTTTGTTGCTCTTCACTTTCCATATGCCAATGCTCTGATAATAGCTTAAATTCACCCTCTTCACATAAATTCCCACCTTCAATTATCATACTTATCTCACTCCTTTCTCCAGTAAAACTTAAGTTATATAAATAAATTACCTATTAAACTTCTTCTACCAGATTCATCTTTTGCTAAAATCATTATATCATATAAATACACTTTAATCATTATTATAAAACTCATATATTCCAAATTTTATTTTACATTTTTTAATCTTGAAGCATTTAATATAACTGTAATACTACTAAATACCATAGCAATACTTGCAATCATTGGATTAATTCCAATTCCAATAGGTTTTAGCAATCCCATTGCTACTGGTATCATTAAACAATTATAAAAAAAGGCCCAAAATAGATTTTGCTTAATATTTCTAGTTGTTTTTTTACTAATTTTAATTAAATTTATAATACTTGATAAATCATTTTTAGTTAAAATTACATCAGATGAAGAATTAGCAATATCACTTCCACTATTTACACCTACACCTATGTCTGATGAGCTAAGTGCAGGACTATCGTTAATACCATCTCCACACATCATTACATATCTATCTTCTTTTTTTAGTTCTTTTATTATTTTTGCTTTTTCTGATGGTAGTACATTTGCAATTACCTTTGTTATTCCTATAGATTTAGCTATTTTTTCTGCTGTTTCTTTATTATCTCCTGTTAGCATAATTGTTTCTATTTTGTTCTTATTTAATATTTCAATAGTTTGTTTTGCATTCTCTCTTATAATATCATTTACTCCAATAATTGCAAGAATTTTATCTGAATTTGCAACATATACAATACTATTTCCGTTTTTAGTAAGTCTTTCTTCATCTTGATGATATACATTTTTAATATTATATTCTTTCAAAATTTTTGAATTTCCAAGTATTAGCTTTTGCCCATTTGTTTCTCCTACAATTCCTAAACCTGTTATATTTTTAAATTCTTTAACTTCTAGTTTCCCAAGTTTATTTTCTTCTAAATATTCTTTAAAAGCTTTTCCTATTGGATGAGTACTCATACTTTCAATACTTCCTACTAATTGCAATAGCTTTCTTTCCTCTATATCACTATAATTTATTATTTCTGCAATTTTTAATGTACCATATGTTAATGTTCCTGTTTTATCAAAAACAATTGTGTTTATTTTTTGTGCATTTTCTAAAATTTCGCTTTTCTTCACTAAGATTCCATTACTTGCACATAAACCTTCACTTACAACAATGGCAAGAGGACTTGCTAAGCCTAAGCTACAAGGACAAGCTACAACTAATATGGTAACAAATGTAGAAATTGCAATACTAAAATCTTGTCCTAAACATAAATATACTAAAAATGTAATAATTGCTATAATTATAACTGTTGGTACAAAATATCCTGAAACAGTATCTGCAATTTTGGCAATTGGTACTTTTGTATTACTTGCTTCTACAACTAATCTTACAATTTCTGATATTGTTGATTCTTTTCCTATTTTTTCTGCTTTATATTCTAAATATCCATCATAATTTATACTTCCTGCAATTACTTTGTCTCCTTGTTTTTTGGCTACCGGCTTACTTTCTCCTGTAATAAAGGATTCGTCTAAATGTGCTTTTCCGAATTATAATTTCTCCATCTACAGCTAATCTTTCTCCTGGTTTTGACATTACAATATTCCCCTTTTTTATTTCATCCAAAGTTACTTGTTTTTCTATTCCATCTACTTTTAATACTGCTGTTTCTGGAGTTATTTTAACTAATTTTTGTATTGCTTCTTTTGTTTTGTCTTTACTTATTCTGTCAATATATCTGCCTAATTTTATAAAGTAGATTACAATTGCTGCTGATTCAAAATATAAATTCATAGTATAACTATGATTTCCTTTTATAATCATATACATACTATATAAGCTATATAAAAAACTACTAATCACTCCAATACTTACTAATGTATCCATATTAGGTGTTTTATGGATTAAATTTTTATATCCATTTTTTAAAATATCATATCCATATATAATAAATGCTATTGTTAAAATTAATAAACACACAGTATAATTAACTGGATTTGTATGTGGATTTAAAATTTCTATAACTGGTAAATTAATCATATGACCCATCGAAATATACATTAGAACTACTGCTAGAATAGAAAAAATAATAAATTTAATTTTTTCTTTATTATTTTTTTCTTCTATTTTTATTTCTTTAAACTCTCCTAAACTCTTAAATCCTGCTTGTTTTATAAATTCTTCAATTTTTTCTTTATTTAATAATTTTTCATCATATTCTATAGTGGCATTTGCCATTACAAGATTAACAAAAGCATTTGAAATTCCATTTTGTTTATTTAAGTATTTTTCAAGACCATTAGAACAGCTACTGCATGTCATACCTTCAATAGATAAATTTATCTTCTTCATACCTAATCTTCCTTTACTTTAAATCCAATATCTTCAATTTTTTCTTTCATAGTAGCAATTGTTACTTCATTTTTTGAAGTAATTGTAACTGTTCCATTTATGTGATTTGCAATTACATTTTCTATTCCTTCTATTGTTTTTAGAGCATTTTGAACTCTATTTTCACATCCACTACAAACCATTCCCTCTACTTTAATTATAGTTTCTTTCATCTTTATCTCTTCCCTTTATACTATATATTTAGGTTTTTTAAGGATTTACCTATAAACCCATTATATATTTTTATTATATTATTGCTATAAATTACAGTACAAAATCAATTAACATATCATGTGTTTTAGCCTAGGCTATTTTAATGTCTATAAACTGTAATTACCATTCTTATTTATATTATTTTTCTAATAAATTTTGAAATTTATTACTAAACTCTAAATTATATTTTTTTAAGTTAATTGGTTTTAGGTTTTTATCTGTAAAACAATGTCTTGTTTCCCCTACAAGTACTGTTCTTCCTGTTTTTTTATCTTTAACATCATATCCAACTGTCATTCTTACTCCAGTATATTCTTTTATAAATGGTCTTATAATTATTGTATCTGCAAATGTAACATGGTATTTATAAGAACAATTTACTCCAAGGACTGGAATTGTTATACCATTTTCTTCTAAAGTTGCAAATGGCATTTCTATACTTTCTAGCCACGAACATCTTGCTTCTTCCATAAATCTAATATAGTTTGAATGATGTACTACCCCCATTTTGTCTGTTTCGTAATAATTAATTTTTCTTTCATAAATAAATTCCATGATAAACTTCCTTCCTAATCTTCCACAGTATCATCTTTAATATAATACTTAGTACCTATCATTTTATCTGGTAAATACTGTTGCTCTACAACATGTCCTGGATAATCGTGTGGGTATTTATATCCTACTCCATATCCATCCTTTTCCATTCCTTCTACTGGTGCATTTCTTATATGCATTGGAATAGTACCAGTATCTTTATTTTTAACATCGTCTAAAGCTTTATTAATACCTAAATATGTAGCGTTAGATTTTTTAGATGTAGCAACATAGACTGCCGCTTCTGATAATATAATTCTAGATTCTGGCATTCCAATCATGCATGTAGCTTGCATTGCTGATGTTGCAACAACTAATGCATTTGGATTTGCCATTCCTACATCTTCTGCTGCAGCTATTACTATTCTTCTTGCTAAAAATACAGGGTCTTCTCCTCCATTTAGAGCTCTTGCCAAATAAAAGATAGCAGCATCTGGATCTGAACCTCTCATTGATTTTATAAATGCACTAATATTATCATAATGACTATCACCACTTTTATCAAAAATTGCTTTTCGTGTTTGTACACATTCTGCAGCAATTTCATTTGTTATATGAATACATCCATCTTCACTCATTTTTGTTGTTAATACAGCAACTTCTAAACCATTTAAAGCTGTTCTTACATCACCATTTGAAACTTCAGCTATGTTCATTATAGTTTCATCATCTATTTTTATTTTATAGCTTCCTAATCCTTCATTACTAATAATAGACCTTTTTAACACTCTGAAAATTTGCTCTTTTGTTAATGCTTCTAACCTAAATACCATAGACCTAGAAATTAAAGCTTTATTAACTTCAAAATATGGATTTTCTGTTGTTGCACCTATTAAAATTACTGTTCCTTTTTCTACATATGGAAGAAGTGCATCTTGTTGCAATTTATTAAATCTATGAATCTCATCAATAAATAATATACATCTTCCAGTTGGATTAAGTAATACATTACTTGACTCCTCAATAGCACGTTTTATATCTGCTACACCTGCTGTTACTGCATTTATTTTTGTAAATTTATATTTTGTTGTTTCACTAATTACTCTTGCAAGAGATGTCTTTCCGGCACCCAGGAGGTCCCCATAAGATTATACTTGATAATCTATCTGCTTTAATTGTTCTATATAAAATTTTGTCTTTTGATAAAATATGTTCTTGTCCTACATATTCATCTAAATTTTTTGGTCTCATTCTATATGCTAATGGTTCGTTAAAATTCATATTTTCTCCTCCAGTTGTGAATATTTTCTATCACTTTATTATTTCGATAAATAAATCAATCCTTTTCTAATAATATCTTCTACACTTAAATTATATTTATCTACATTTTTTATAGCTGTTTCTATTTCTCTTTGGCTATATCCTAATACTTGAAGGGCAGCTATAGCTTCTTGAACTTTATTATCATCTTTAATTGCGTCTTTTAATTCTAAAGTAGCATCTTCATCTATAGATTCTTCTGTTTTTAACTTATCCTTTAATTCTAAAATTATTCTTTGTGCTGTTTTAGGTCCTATTCCTGGTAACTTCTTTATTTCTCCTACATTATTTGTAATAACAGCTAATGCAAAGCTTGATGGTGAAATATTTGATAATATTGCGATTGCAGATTTTGCACCAATTCCACTAACACTAAGTAATAATTCAAACATTCTTAATTCTTCATTAGTATTAAATCCATAAATACTAATATCATCTTCTCTCACTTTTACATATGTATGTACTTTTACAATTTGTCCTATTTCACCTAATTTATTTATTGCTGTATCTGACATGAAAATTTTATAACCTAATCCATTTATATCTATTACTACATATCCTGTAGTTTTTACTTCCAAACTTCCTTTAATATATGAAAACATATTTCCTCCTACTGATTTTATTTTTAACATTTTTCATTGTAACACATTTTTAATTTTTTTCAATACTTTTTCGAATTTTTGTTTGTTTTTATTTACCATCCATAACTTACATAAAAGCACATACTATTTTCTCTCAAACAAAAAACTAAAATTTATCATTTATGTATAACTTTAAAAACTTTACACATACTATTTTTAACAACAAAAAAATGGAGGTAAAACATGGAAAAACATTTAATAATCACAGGTACATCTAATGTATCTTGGAAAGATGCTATTAATAAAACTATTGAAGAAGCATCAAAAACTATAGATTATTTATCTACTGTAAAAGTTTTAGAACAAAGAGCCAAAATTAGTGGTAAAAAAATAGAAGAATACTATGTAGACCTTGACTTATCTTTTACTTTAGATAGAGATAGAAGGAGGTAAATAAATGAAGCCTATAGAAACACAAAAAGAGTATAGTGACTATGTTGATCAAAAATCTCCAAACTCACCTATATTAAAAAATTGCTTTAATGCATTCTGGGTTGGCGGATTAATATGTGTAATTGGTCAATTAATAATGGATTTTTGTATGTATAAAGGAATGGATCAGACTAGCGCTTCTACTACAGTATCTATTATTTTAATTGGTATTGCCGCAATTTTAACTGGTTTAAATATCTTTAATAGAATAGGAAAATTCGCAGGAGCTCGGTTCACTTATTCCTATTACAGGTTTTGCAAATTCAATTGTTTCTCCAGCTATTGAATATAAATCTGAAGGTTATGTTATGGGTGTTGGAGGAAAAATGTTTACTGTTGCAGGACCAGTATTAGTATTTGGTATTTCCACATCTGTTATTATAGGAATAATTGTTACATTTTTTGCTTAAAAATAAAGACATTTTGCAGTTATTAATGTTCAAAACAAGGAGTTCATTTTGATGTTTTAAACTCTTTGATATTTTTAAATTAAAATTATATTTTTTATAAGGAGGATTTATCTTGAAACGAATTGGTTCACAAACAATAAAATTTGATACTCCACCAACAATTCTAGAAACAGCATCTATTGTGGGTCCAAAAGAAGCTGAAGGACCTATGGCAAAATATTTTGACCAATGTTTAGAAGATGAGTTTTGGGGAGAAAAAACTTGGGAAAAAGCTGAAAGTAAAATTATTAAAGAAACTGTAAGTACGGTTATAACTAAATCAAATATTCCAGCATCTGAAATTGACTATTGCTTTGCAGGTGATTTATTAAATCAATGTATTTCTTCTAGCTTTGGACTTCGTGAACTAAGTATTCCATTTTTTGGAGTATTTGGAGCTTGTTCTACATTTGTAGAGAGCATGTGTTTAGGTAGTGTATTTATAGAGGGAGGCGGAGCTACTAATGTTTTATGTGCTACATCTAGTCACTTTTGTAGTGCAGAAAAACAATTTAGATTTCCACTTGAACTAGGAAATCAAAGACCTCCTACATCTCAATGGACTGTTACAGGTTCTGGTGCAGCTATTTTAACATCATCTGGAGTAGGACCATATATAACTCATATTACACCTCGGAAAAATTGTTGATATGGGAATTAAAGATGCTAATAATATGGGGGCAGCTATGGCTCCTGCTGCTCTAGATACTTTAATTACTCACTTTAAAGATACCGATAGAAAACCAAGTTATTATGATGCAATTATAACAGGTGATTTAGGTCATATAGGTAAAGATATAGTAATAGAACTTGCTGAAACAAAAGGATATAATATCAAATCCAATTACAATGATTGCCGGAGTCTTAATGTTTGATAAAGAAAAACAAGATACTCATTCTGGTGGTAGTGGATGTGCTTGTATTGGGACAGTTTTTTCTGGATACTTTTTTAAACAATTAAAAGAAAAAAAATTAAAGAAAATATTACTAATAGCTACAGGTGCTTTAATGAATTCTACAAGTACACAACAAGGAGAATCTATTCCTGGTATTGCTCATGCTATTAGTATAGAAGTTTAGAAAAAGAGGTGATAAAATTTGGGTTTTTTACAAAGTATTGATTGGATGCAATTGCTTAGATGTTTCGCAGTTGGAGGTCTTATATGTATAATTGGACAAATATTAATAGATAAAACAAAATTAACTCCTGCAAGAATATTAGTAACTTTTGTTACTGTTGGTGCAATACTTCGGTGGACTTGGTATATATAAATATATAATAGATTTTGCTGGCGCTGGTGCTACTGTTCCTCTAACTGGGTTTGGTGCAAATCTTGCAAAAGGTGCTATAGAAGAAGTTCAAAAATCTGGACTTTTAGGAGCATTTATTGGTGGTGTTAAAGCATCAAGTGGAGGAATTGCTGCTGCTGTATTTTTTGGCTATATTGCCTCTTTAATTGCTAAACCTAAAATTAAAAAATAATAAATTTATTAAATAATTTTGTTCTTTTAAATCTATCTTTATTGCTTTTTTTGAAGTAATAAAATGAATGCTAAGTAAAACTTACTTAGCATTCATTTACTATTTAGTTGTATTAACCCATAACCAGCGCCTTAGTTCTGTTGCTATTTCTAGCAACTCATAATAGCTTTTATCAATTAATTCTACTTGAAAATCTCTTAAACAATTATTATCACAATAAGAAATAGTTTCTTGTACAAAATCTAAGAAATATTCTATGTCTTCTGTTGTAACATCTAGTTTAAAAGATACATCTACTTTTTCCTCTGCAATTTTTCCATATTCGGAAAAAGTATATAATCCATATAGAAAATTGACTTGGTCCATTTTGTTAAAGAACTTTCGGACTATATACCGCGCCTTAATCATTTCATACAACCAATAGAAACTTCCCACCATTACAATGCATCCCATAAAAATAAGCAATTCACTCATATTAAGCACCTCTTGGTATAATTTTTAGGTTATCTTCTGTAAATGTTACAATATCTACTCATAACCTTTGTAAACTTTTGAAGTACAAATATGATATCACATTTTATGTCAATTTGCAATAATTTTGTTGACATATTGTGACTAATATATTATATAATATTTGCATAATTACTTTTGTATAAATACTTTTTCAATCATTTGAGGAGTGTGTTTTATGAGCAATAGCATTTTAAAATTCTTAGGTCGCAGTGCCAGTTTTGGTCTGCATAATAACTCTGCATATATTGAAAATCAGAGCAGATTAATATTAATTGATTGTGGTTTAACAGTTTACAGTGCAGTAAAAAAAAGTTCGATTTATCTAAATACGAAAAAATAGACATAATAATTACCCATCTACATCCTGACCATGCAGGTTCTCTTGGTCAATTACTTATTTATTTAGGTTATATTCTTCACAAAAAGGCTAATGTTGTATGTAATTGTAAAAACATCATAACTTATCTAGATACAATTGGTATTGACCATGAGTTATATACTCTAAATCCAATTCCAGAAATTACATTCATCAAAACAACTCATGTTTCACAACTTGGTTCTTATGGGTTTAAAATGAATATAAATAATCATTCTCTTATTTATACTGGAGACACTTCTAGTTTAGAGCCTTTTGAGAACTATATACCTGGAACTGATGAATTATATGTTGATGTATCCAAATCTGGAGGTGTGCATCTAAAAATTGATGATATCTTAAATAAATTGCTTTCTATTCAAACATTAGGTACCAAAGTATATCTTATGCACCTAGACGACGAAAATTATATTTCAGATGTTGTAAATGGTCTAATTGACTTTGCTGAAATTGATAGTTAAATATAATAAACTGATTAATGAATCTTTATATATCATTAATCAGTTTATTATATTTAACTATTATTTTGTTAGAAATTTAACACAATTATTAATTATTTTTGCATTTTAACATTTTCAAACCATTTCTAAAATATTACCAAATTTAGTATATTTCTACTATACTTTGTTTTTTAAACTTGAAATTATATTATCCCTCATTTTAATAGTTGCTTCCCTTGTACATTTTTTATATTCTTCCATACTACATACATCAGATTTAAATTGTTTTTTATATGCATATATAATTCCTCTAGATGAGTTTATTAAAGCTCCCAATCCATCTTCATTAAAACAATTCATTACATCTTTTGCTGTTCCTCCTTGTGCTCCATATCCAGGAACTAAAAAAATGCTATTACTCATTATTTTTCTTAAATTTAAAGCTTCTTCTGGGAAAGTAGCTCCAACTACTGCTCCTATAGGAGAATATCCTGTTTCTCCCACCAAACTATCTGCTTCCTTTTTTACAAAACTTGCTACACTTTCATATATTGTTTTTCCATTACAATCTTGCTTATCTTGTATATCTGCACTTGATGGATTTGATGTTTTTACTAATACAAAAATTCCTTTATCATTCTTTTTACATTCTTCTATAAATGGAATTATACTATCAAGTCCTAGGTATGGAGAAACAGTTAAAAATGAGGCTCCAAACGATTCTTCTAGTTTTCCATTTCCTATATCAACCTTTCCTAAATGGCCTGTAGCATATGCCTTAGCAGTATTTCCTATATCATTTCTTTTTGCATCTTCTATAACAAACAATCCTTTTGATTTCGCATACTTTACAGTTTCGTTAAAAGCTTTTATTCCATATTCTCCATACATTTCATAGAAAGCCATTTGAGGCTTTACTGCTGGAACCAAATCTTTAATGCTATCTATTATATCTTTATTAAAATTTACTATAATATTTGATATTTCTTGAAACTTATTTTCTGATTTTTCTAAGT
The DNA here is from genome assembly GCA_017621295.1 of Clostridia bacterium. Next base: position 17,667 of record JAGATI010000045.1, read on the forward strand.
TTGCTTTATAGCACTCTGGTATTTCAGATAATACAGGGTCTAGACCTACTACTATTGGACTTCCCAATTCAGTTATTTTTTGATTTAATCTATCTACTATATTTTTCATTTTCTATTCTCCCATCTCTATAAATTAAATATGATTTATCATAATCTATACATTCATTTCATCAAAATCATTTTTATTTTGCTCATTAAACATTATTTGTTTTTTATCTTTACAAACTTTTGCAATATCTATTAAAAATTTTTTATATGCACTTTTATCCTTTTTCTCTAAAATTTCTTGCATAATAGATTCTTCTTCATTACTTTTATCTTCACTTCCATCTCTTAATACTCTTTGACTATCGTGTACTTCCTTTGTTCCATCAACTGTTATTTTAAATTGATTAACTCCGTAAATTTACTAATTTTTTAAATGTTGTAATATTTAGAAGATATGCATTTGTTAACATTTCTGAAGAAAATTCTCTATTGCACTTTTCACATATTTTTCTCACTTTTTTACAATTTTTTTCAACTACATCCAAAGCTAAAAGAGGCTCTCCTCCAAACCATCTTAAATGCACTCCTGAATATTTATGAATATTACTTTCTATATATTTTATGAATGAATTAACTAACTCATCAGACATTTTCCCTTGCTGGAATTTCTCATAACAATATTTACATCTAAAGTTACACTCACCTGTTGTTAACATAGTAAAAACCAACTTGTTATCCATCACTAAATCATTTATATGTAACTTTCTTTTTAATTCTTCATCTTCATTTTGTTTAACTAAAAAACCATCATCTATAAGTTTTTTATATTTTTCATTATTATCAATATCAAATACTTCATCTTTATTTTTAATCACATCAAATATTTCTAATCTTTTTGATATTTTTATAATCTTATATGAATAAGAATTAAAAATATATTTATATTCACCTATATCAATATATGTATTGTATTTCGAAAATTTATATTTCATAAAAATTATCTCTCCTATTAATTTGATTTGTACTAATTTAATTTTTGCTTTATAACATCTATTACTTCTTCTGTTACATTATTTATATCTTGATTACCATCAATTACAAAATACTCATTTGATTTTCCAAACAATTGTGTTTCAAATACATTACAAACCTTTCCTAGAAAATCTATATCCTTTTCCTCTTTTTTTGCACTAGCTCCATCTCTTTTTAAAATTCTTTCATATGCAGTTTTTGGATCTATCTTTATATAAAATGTTATATCTGGTTCTAATGCATATCTATTTATTTCTTTTAGCCATTCTATATCTTTTATTCCTCTTGTATAAAAATATGCATATGCAGAAAAAACATATCTATCTGTTATTACAACATAACCTTCATTCATTTTTGGTATTATTTCTTCATATATATGTCTTAGCCTATCTGCTGCTGAAAATAAAGCTAATTCTTTAATTATATTTTCGTCTTCTATTTCTCCATTTAAAAACATTCTAACTCTCTTATCTTGTCTATACCAATTACTTGGTTGTTTAGTTATAAATACTTTTTTCCCTTGTTTTTTTAAATACTCTTCAATATTTTTTATTTGTGTAGTTTTGCCTGCTCCATCTATACCACATACTGCTATTAACATCTTACTTCCTCCTTACGTTTTAATATATTATTTAAGATATATTCTCTTGGTTTTTTGCTTTGTATA
>JAGATI010000046.1 GCA_017621295.1 Clostridia bacterium
AAATCTATGAATTTAACACAAAGAGCTCTTTTAACAACAGATGAAATTCTACGAATAGAAAGGCCGTATTTATTAGTAATGTGTAGTGGATTATCTCCAGCGATAACAAATTCGCCAGATTTAAGTAAATGGCATTTTAATTCTATTTTAGGACTTGGAAATAAAGTATGGAATACAAAGGTTAGAGAATATAGAGAAAATCATAGAAAGATAAGAAGAATAGCACCATTAAATTTATGGGATATAGCAGAAAAAACAAAGAAATTTAAAAAAGTTTTAGCAGAGAAAAAAATGCAAGAAGAAAAAGAACAAAGAATGAAAGAAGTAAATATAGAAGGAAAATTATAAAAATAAAAATGGAGGATAAAAGTAATGAAAAAAATATGGAATTTCAAACAAAATAAATTATCAAAATCATTAGGAACAATTGGTTTAGCAATGTTTTTAATGGCAAACAAAGTGAATGCTGCAGAAGTAGTAACAGAAGTACAAGGTGGGGGTCAAATTCAAAGTAGTAAATTAGGACAAGGCTTATTAAATATGGTTAGAGATGTAACAGGAACCATGCAATGGATTTTACCAATAGTTGGAGTATGTTTCATATTATTTTATGTATTTAAAATAATGACAGGTGATGAACAAGACCAACAAAGATATAAAAAGGCTATAATTAAAGTTTTAGTTTGCATTGTTATTGGTTTATTAGCAGTAACAATAGTAAATTTAGTAGCAAGATATTTTTAAGTGGAGGTACAAAATGAAAGAAATAACAGAAATAAAAGTAAAAACAAGATTAGAAGAACTACAAGAAGAAACTAAACAAATAAAAAAAGAAAAAGATAAAAAATATTTTGAAGAGCAAAAAAGTATAGAAGAAAAAACAAAAGAAAATGAAAAATTAAGGAAAAAAATAAAAGATGAAGATGAAAAAATACACTCAAGTTTTTCAGATAAAGTAGGAGAAGATATAGCTCATAGTAAAAAATTGATAGGCTTTATAAAAAGGTATGTTCTAATTGGCATTATAACAGGTGTGCCAGGAATAGCTCTTTCTTATTTATGGGATAAATGGCAAGAAAACAAAATGGTTAAGGATTTATATAGCAAAAATCTTTCACTAGTAACAAATCCAAGCAATAGGGAACTTGCAAAAGAATATGAAATATTAAGAAGAAAGTTTTATAAAGCCTATGATATTGATAAAATCGAAAAATTATTAATGACATCAGATGAAATTGAAAAATTAAAAAATGATAATAAAGAAATTCAAAAACTAACAGAAGAAATAAAAAATGCAAGAGAAATATATACGAAAAATTTAGGTAACTACATAGAAAATCAAATAATTGCAGAGCAAAAACAAAAGGCTGAAAATGAGGAAGTTGTTGAGGAAGAATCAGAAGAAGAGCTAGAGCTAAAAGAAAAAAAGTTTTCTATGAAGTAGAAGGAGAGTAAAAAGTGGGAGCATTAATTGCAACAGTAATTGTTTATATTTTAGGCTGGATAGCAGAAGCTGTTTTAAATTGGCTATCTGGAGTATATACAACAATGTTTTATTTAGCTTTTGCAATAGAAATAGGATTTAGAAATATAGCAACAAGTTTTAGTATATCAGGTTTATATAATGCAATTTATATTATTGCAATAGCAATTCTTATAATGTTTTTTGTAAAGAAAATGATAGAAACATACATGACATGGACTAATCGGAGACCCAGATGAAAACCCATTAAATGTACTTATTCGGTTTTATAAAAGCAATGATAGTAATGATATGTTTTGGATTTATTTACACACAATTTGTTAATATTTTTTACGATATATACAATCAATTATTAATGGGAATGACAGGAAGTACAGATCCAGTAGTTCCAGTTTATAAAAATCTTGGATTAAATGTTTTTGGAGCATTTTTATATTTAGTAATAGCAATACAATTAGTTTTACTATATTTTCAATTTTTAACAAGAGGATTTGAAATGTTAATTTTAAGGCTAGGAATACCATTTGCAAGTATAGGGCTTTTAAATGCAAATCAAGGAGCATTTAAAGGATATATTCAAAAATTTATCAACAATGCTTTTACAGTAATAGTGCAACTCCTATTAGTACAATTTTCAATTTTATTATTAAATGGCGGACATTTTGTTTTAGCTTTTACGGCATCAAGTATAGCTTTAAAAACACCACAAATGTTGCAAGAATTTATGATAAGCGCGGGAAATGGAAGTACAAGTTCAAAAGTAAATACATTAACAATAGTTGTAACAATGTTTAAAA
>JAGATI010000005.1 GCA_017621295.1 Clostridia bacterium
AATTCTGAAAATATTGTAGATGCATATCTTGTATATGACAGTATGGAGGAAGCTCTTGGAGAAGATCAAGAACCAGATTTAGAATGGGATGTAAGATATGATACTAAATATAGTGGAGATGATAAGCTTCATATAGTATGCATAACTAATTTGAGATATGTGGTAGTATTTGAAAAGTTTGGTTTAGTAAATGTAAGTAGATATGATATAAAGAGTAAACTGATATCTATTATGACAGTAACTAATTCCAATGAAATAAACAAATATCCCATTGAGCTTACATTTGACAGTAAAAATATAGAATATACAGAAGAGAGTTAAAATTTTAACTCTCTTCTTTATTAAGCCATTCTTTAAATTCTTTATCTGTCCAAAACTCTAACCAATTTAAATTATTTATTTTTGCTAAATGTCTTTTCATTGGATCTAATTGTGTAAATGCTTTATTATTATTGAATGTTTCTTTTATCCAATTTGCTAATTCTATATCTTTTAAATTATTTTTATCATATGGATGACCACCATGTGATTGATGCCCTTGATATTCAATAAATAAATCTTTTGATGGTATATAATAATCACATTCAAAATTACCATATCTTTTATCTATATAATGTATAATTGCATCAGGATATTTAATTTGTAATAATTTAAATAGTTTTTGTTCAATTATTGATGTACCAATTTGTATATTATTTTTTCTAATTGTTTCTTTTACTCTTTTCTTTATTATTGGTGATTGTGAAGGATATTCAGTTCCCCAATTTTTTAATGATGTTAATTTTCTTTTATTATTTGCTTCTATTGTGTGAGTTAATAGATGTTCTTCAGGTATTTTCCAATTATGATCAACTCCATATTTATTTAAACATGTTTGTTTTCGTTTTTCTATATTATTGTAATTTGAATTTCCATATCTTTCTAATTTTGTTTGTTTAATTTTATTTATTATATTTTCTAATTCTTCTTTTGTTTTGTTATTATAACTTTCACTTATTTTTTTGCCATTTACAAAATGTTCATCTCCATATTTATTAAATTTTATTAATTTTATCTTATTTTTTATTTCTTCTGACATATATACATTTTCTACACCATATTTTATAATATTTGTTTGTCTTATTTTTTCTTTTATTTCCTCTGATTGACAAGGATGTTCACATCCATATTTTATAATACATGTTTGTTTTGCCTTTTGTGGATTTACATAATTTTCATCCCCATATTTTTCTAATTTTGTTTTTTTACATTTTTCTTGATTTACAAATCCAATTTTCCCATATTTTTTTATAAATGTTTTATTTACATGAATTTGTCTAATTTTATTTGAACATTCTTTTTTACCGCATGTTAATTTATAAGGATATTTTATTGATCCACAATACTCACACAAATTTCCACATATTGGACATTTTGGTATTTCTATTATATTATGTAATAATCGCAAATATAATTCTCTATTACATTTACTATCAATATATATATTACTAAGATATTCGATATATTGTTGTGGAAATTTATTCCAATGTATACCTTTACCTTTAGTTGAAACATATTGAATTATTTCTGTTTCTAATTCTATATTTCTATTGTTAATCATAATCATACTATTGGTATATTTAATCCTATAATTAAAAATAATATTATTATTATACATAAACAAAATATTAATTATGAAACTAAATAAAAAATCTTTATATGTAATATTATTTGCATTATTATATTTATGTACAGCATTTATTAGTACTACACATGCTATATCATTTTTTAATTTAGCAAACGTTGGATGGATGGCTATAATATTAGCAATAACATTTGAAATAGGACAAGCAGCAGTATTGTTTAGTATATTAACAGATTCAACAAATAGAAAGAAAATAATGCCATGGTGTTTAATGTGCGTATTAACATTAGTACAAATATTAGGTAATGTATTTTCATCCTATAAGTATATTTTAACAAATTCAATTTTAGACTTAAAATATTTTAAGGAGCCAATATTTGTTTGGACTGATCTTCCAGATAATATTACAACAGTTATAGTAACTTATCTTATTGGGGGATGTCTCCCATTAATTTGTTTAATGTTAACATCTATGGTTACAGGTTATTTAGATAATGAAGATAGTTCTTCTAATAATGATAAAGACAAAATAAAAGAACTTGAAATAGAACTTGAAGATCTTAAGAATAAGCCTGAAACTCCTCCACAATTTGTAGAAATTGACAATCCTGATCAGATAAAGCAAATTGAAAGTCTAAATAGAGAACTTGAAGAACTTAAGAATAGACCAGAGCCTGAACCTCAAATAATAGAAAAGGAAGTAATAAAAGAGGTTGACAATCCAAAACAAACTGCGGAAATAGAACGTCTTAAAAATGAGCTTGAATTAGCTAACAACAGACCAGAGCCTGAACCTCAAATAATAGAAAAGGAAGTAATAAAAGAGGTTGACAATCCAGAACAAATAAAAAAGATTGAAGAATTAAATAAGAAAATTGAAGAATTAGAAAGTTCAAACAAACCTGATAAAGAATCACATTTTGTAAATATATAATATAATAAAGCGAAGGAATATATGATAATTCCTTCGCTTTTATTCTTCTTTATATATTATAACAAACTTATATTTTACGTCATTTCTTATTATGTATATATGTAATGTATTTTCATTATAGCATAATTCATAAGTATCATGAATGAATCTCTTTCTGTCTTTTGTAACTCTACCACCATACTTTATCCATTGATCTCTACTTATCAACTTACTCTTTATATTGTCATATATATCAGTAAATTCATTTTTCAATATTGTTCCATAGTCATATCTTATCTTATTGACATTATAATTTTCAAGCCAATCTATTATATATTTCAATATGTTGTTGTCTTCAAATTTCAAATCTTCAGATATTTCATTTAATATATCTGAAGATATGTTGGTACTTATGTTATTTGTCAATTTCTTATTAACTAGAAATTCTTTTATGTCTATCATATTATATATAAACTATACCTATCTTATATATATTTTTACTATTATTATAGTATTGTCAGAATTTAATGTTGCATAACTACCAGTAATATTTAAATCTCCTCTGGTATATATCATCATCTTTGGGTTTTCTTTGAAGTACAAATTATGCTTATTGTCAGGAAACTTATATACATTAATATTTGTGGGTCTTCCTTTTGACAACATTATATATCCTTGTTGTAGTTTGTCTTTAATGTTGTCATATATATCAGGATAATTTTCTTTACATTGCTTTATGTTTGTCTTATATACAAGGTGATTTGAATCAGTTACATTATTGGTAGTACACCAGTTTCTTATAGCATCTATTGCACCTTTGTCATCTATCATCAAATCATCACATATCTCAGACCAAATATTAGATTGATCTATCTTTTTATCTATCCTCTTATTTATAAGAAATTCTGTTATGCTTTTCATTTTTTACAAATTGAAATCATTGTTGAATATATTTTATTACCATAGCTAATTTCATATTCAAGCAAATATTCAAAATATTTCTTATTGTATAGTAGTTTACCTTTACTGAAATCTATTTGATGATCCATGCTACCCAATCCAAATATGTAGTCTAATTCAAACTTTTTAAGATTGTTAATTTTTATTTTGTCAAATATGCCAATCATATTCCTTTTGACAGCATTATTTAACTTAACATCACCAAGTGACGTATAGTTAAAAACTTTATATTCTATATTAGTTACATCATTATTGTCAATCCAATTTTGTAAGAAGATTAAGACATTTTTGTCTTCATTTTCAAGTTCAAGATCATATACTATTTTATTATATATAGAATTTGAATCTATTTTGTTTGTTATCTTCTTATTTACTAAAAATTCTTGTATATGTATCATTCTTTATACCAACTTGGCTTATTTTTTAGAGATTTACAATTATCAAACATATCATCCATATTTTTAACATTGTTAACATTCCATTTGTATAATGGTTGATTGAATTTCTTACAATCTTTAAACATACTACCCATAATTTCAACATTATGTACATTCCATTTATCTAATGGTTTATTAAAATTTGTACAACAATTAAACATAAATGTCATATTTTTAACATTGCTTACATCCCAATCATTCAATGGTTGATTGAAATTTGTACAACTAGCAAACATCCACATCATGTTTTCAACATTATTTACATCCCATTTATCTATGGTGTAATTGAACTTTTCACACATATAGAACATATATGACATATTTTTAACATTGCTTACATCCCAATCATTCAATGGTTGATTGAAATTTGTACAACTAATAAACATATAAGACATGTCTTCAACACTACTTACATCCCAGTCATTCAATGGTTGGTTGAAATTTTCACAACTACTAAACATATCTTCCATATTTGTTACATTGCTTACATTCCAATTTCCTATAGGTTGGTTGAAATTCTCACAACCAGCAAACATACTATTCATATATGTCACATTGCTTACATCCCAGTTACTAATGTCACAATTGAAGTTTTCACAATTATAAAATATATATTTCATATTCTTAACATTGCTTACATCCCAGTTACTAATGTCACAGTTGAATTTATCACAATTACAAAACATACCTTCCATGTTTGTGACATTTGATGTATCCCATTTACTTATGTCAATGTCATTTATGTTATTTATGTTTATTGCATATTCATAATTAAACAAATCTCCCATATCCATTATAACAGATGTGTCAATGCAATTTAAGTCATGTATGCCTTTATCTAACAATATTCGTATATCTTCTATAAGTTTCTTTTTTGTATTAGGAAAATATTTATATTGTGGTTGATCTATCTTTTTGTTTATCCTCTTATTAATTAGAAATTCGTTTAAGCTTATCATATTATAATTGTCCATAATTCCAAAAAGTATTTAAAGTCATCATAACTTATTAATGTATATCCTTTGTTTCCCCATGATGATCCCCAACTGTTTCTTATTATAAATCCTTCTTTATTCCAACCCACTATACATATGCAATGTCCACCAAGAAATTCACCATTGTTCTTATCCCAAAATTCTAATCCAGAATTATATACCTTAAGTGCTGCTATACATGGTCCATTCATAAGCAGTGCTTGTTTCAATGTAAGTGGAGACTTTATCATAGCATACTTACGTATTTTCATATTGCCAACATTTGACTTTACTCCATGTTTATATAGATAATGAAGTGCTTCTTTTATTGTCATACCGTCACCTCTCTTATCTTGTCGTATGTTATATATTTCTTTTATGTCTATGCCATTGTCTATCTTATTTGTCTTAGCTGTTATGTTGCGATTCCAGTTAAGATGTGCAGATATTGAACAAGGAACACATGTTGGATTACTTCCTTGATTAATTACAGGAGACATATAAGGTTCATATGTATAAGCCTCAGGTATAGTTATGTTTTGCTTAAGTGAGTATATCTTTTCTGTACCATCTAATATAGAAGGTTTGTATCCGTATTTCATAATCATTTAGTTGTTCTTTTTGTTATTCTTACACTGTCTTTATAAGATGTCTTTTCTAATCTATATATACATTGTGTGTTGTCTATAGACTTGATGTACATATACATATATTCATATGCTTCTGTCTCATCATCTTGAATTGGCATCTTTTCCCAATCATCTAAGTTGTATGATATATTGTCTGCTTTACATATAGAATCAAATTGTTCTATAGAAAACATCTTATTATAAGATTGCTCCATTGATTGTCCATATTTAGATGTGTCTACATAGTTGTAAGAGCCACAACAAACAAATATGAAAATTGTAAGCATTAAAACTAGATTTCTCATAAACTAAAGAAACAAATTACTTTATTAAAAATATTACAATACATATTACTATATTATATATTAATTCATAAAATATACATAATTATGATAGATGACGAATATATAAAGAGCAAGTTTTTCAGTAAGAATCATAAGATAATTCGAAAGAGGGTAGACAATATGACAACTGAAGAACAAGAATATTTGAAAAATAGATATAATGACAGTGAAAGTGTCAATGAGACATTGACACGAATTTTTCATAATATATGTTGTCATCCATTATGTCCTATATGCAATAAGCCAACAAAATGGCAAAAGGGAATAAAGTTTAGTTCAACATGTCTAAATAAAGAATGCATAGATAAGTTAATTGTAAGAAATATGAAAAATACATGCATTACTAAATATGGTGTTGACAATTATGCTAAAACAGATGAAGCAAAAGATATAAATAGAAGACATTATATAGAAAATGCTGAACAAATATCAGAAAAGAGAAAACAAACAAACTTAAAAAGATATGGGGTTGAGAATTGTTTTCAGTCAGAAGAAAAGAAGAAAAAGATAAGACATACATGTAAGTTAAAATATGGAACAGAATATGCAGCACAAGCTAAAGAAATTATAGATAAAGTTACAACAACACAAAATAAAAGATATGGACATAGATTCAATCCAACAAAATATAGAGAAACATGCTTAAACATATATGGAGTAGATAATGCTGGCAAATCAATAGAAGTACAAAATAAAGTTACTAAAACACAAGAAAGACTATATGGAGGAAGATTCAATAAGCAAAAAACAAAAGAGACACTTAATATTAAATATAATGTAGATCATGTTTCTCATATACCTGGTGTTATAGAAAAGTCTATGAATACTGCTATAAATCACAATGGAGCATTATTCAATCCAATTAAAGAAATGCAGACATTAAGAGAAAAATATGATGAAATATATGATATACCTGATAATTGTAGTCTAAAAGAACTGCATAAAATAAATATGAAAATGTTGATGCTTAATGAAAATGTTAGAGAGCACATAAACAATAAGAAATTAGAAAATGGCACATTCAATACTTCTAAGTCAGAAGACAAATCATATGAGATGTTGAAAGAGACATATCCTGATGTAGTACGCCAATATAGAGACAATATCAGATACCCATTTTCTTGCGACTTCTACATACCAAGCAATGACTTGTTCATAGAATGCAACTATGGTTGGACACATGGTAAACATCCATACAATGAAAATAATATAAATGATACTAATATAATAGAATTATGGAAAAGTAAAAATACAAAATACTATAATAATGCTATATATAATTGGACTGTCAGAGATGTAAACAAAAGAAATACAGCAAAACAGAACAATCTAAACTATATTGAATTTTGGAATATAGAAGAATTGAAAAAATGGCTTAAAGATACTATATAAATATATACAATAAATTATAATTTGATATGGAGTTTTCACAAGAAATTAAAGACTTATTGAAAGAAGAGTTTCCAAATAAAGACATATATAGCATGAGTTTAGATGAACTCAAAGCATTCAGAATAAAAGTTACCGAATTGAGACAAGAATATTCATTGCTTGAGTTGGCATTTAAGACATTAGGGAATGCAGCTTATGGCTCAGCAGCTAATAACTTCTTTTATTTTTACAATTTGAACTTAGCTGGAGACATAACTGGCGAATGTCGTGAGCTTACACAATTTATGTGGAATCGTCTTGAGCTTTTCTTTCATGAAGACATATGGCAAAGAAAAGAGTTATGGAAGCAATTTGATTTTGAATTAGATGAATCAAAACATGATTGGTATAGACAACAACCAACATCAGTATACAGTGATACTGATTCGGTGTATACTACATACGGTACTCTATTTGATTGCATGACTTTGGAATATCAGAAAAAATATGATACTGACCGTAAACGTATAGATTGGATTCTTAAGTTCAATAAGGAATTTCTTGATAAACAAAATAATAAATGGTTGGATGAGTTGTATAATCCACGTCATGCAAAGAACATACATGAATTTGAATTGGAGACTATATCAACAGCAGCTATATATTTGAAAAAGAAGAAATATCTCAAAGGATTGTCATATTCAAAAGGTAAGTTTTATGATAAGCCAAAAATGTCGGGAACAGGTATTGAAATTATTAAGTCAACTACACCAAAGCTATGTCGTAAGATTCTTACAGAATTAATGGAAGATTTAATGTTCAAAGCTGGAACAATGTCTAAAGAAGACTACATATTCTATTTTAGAGATAAGTTAGGTGCATATAAGAAGCAGTTCTATGCTGCACCTATAGAAGACATATCCCAATCTGTTGGTATAGGTGCATATGGAAAATATATAATAGAAGATGAAGAAAATTTTGTATTTGACAAAGGTTGTCCATTGTCCGTAAAAGCTATAGGACTTTACAATCATCTTGCTTATAAAAATGGACAAAAGAATCTTAGAATGGTGTCGGGTAAGATTAAATACTATAATATAAGAATAAGTCCTAAAGAAACATCATATTTTGGATTTCCTGCTGGAGAACTTCCAACATGGGCACCAAAGATGGATAAGACATTACAATGGCAAAAAACAGTAATTGATCCAATAAACAGATTTCTTGAGGTTATGAAGTTACCACTTATGAATAGTGAGAATACTTTACAAATGAATTTATTTGGATTTGACTAAACATAATATAAATAATATATGGAAGCATTTTTTCAATCTATTATAGATCATTGGTTTTTGTCTATAATTATAGTGATGATAATAACAAATTGGCTTAGAATATTAACTAAACAGGAAAATTGAATATGGATGCAAATGGTATATTTAGTCTATTATTGCTTATGGCTATGTGTATGATGATATTTATAGAACCTAATGATGAAAAATAAACTATATTTTGTTTGAAATTTTCAATTTCAATAACTATATTTTAATTGTTAAACATTTAATATAATACATATACAAAAAATTAAAGATTATGGAAGATAAGTATCAGATTTATTTTGGTGACAATGGATTGACATCAACATCTGCAAATCATATTTGCAATAAGGCAAAAGAGTACATTAAGAAGATAGAGACTGAGTTAAATAATATTAGGCTATATTCTACAAGTCTTACATCTCTTACAGATACAAATATGAAAGTTAAGACCAATGAATGTTTAAGTATAAATAAGTTTACAGATATTGCAAACAATCTTGAGACTATTGGAGAATGTAAGTCACTTTGTGCATGGCTTAGAGAAGCAATCAAAGCTAAGGATGCAACTATCAAAACCGTACATTCTCTATCGTTCCAACGGTGGTTGTCTGACAACAATATTGACTTTGAGATGCATTCTCCATATATGGAATCTTCAAAGACATTTGATGATTTCCTTGCAACGTTGTCAATTAAAGAATTGAACAGATATTATTCTCTTGAAGCAAAATGTGCTGCAATTGGAAAGTATATTCATACAGATGGCGCATTTTATAAAGCACGTATGGAAATGTACAATAAGCAGAATAATCCTGTAGATGTACAGAATGAAAATGGAACAGTTCTTGTATATCAACATGAATTTCCATTAGCTTCTAGTAGTGTAGATGATATGTTTTTCAATCTAAATCAAAAATATCGTTCATATCAAGCAGAACTTAATTCTATTAAGCATAAAGGGGAGACATGGATATCAAATCAAGCAACATCTACAAATATTGAGTATGGTAAGAAGAATGCTGAATATCAAGATCAATATGCTAAGTTGTTTGCACAATATCAGAATTTCTTAATTGAAGAAGAAAAGAGAGTTAGTAATCTTAAGATTATCATTCCTGATGCTCTTAAGAATATATATGAACTTATAGATAAAGTATAAAAGACATATATGCAACATATATATTGTGTGTCAGTAAGTCAACATAAGATTCTAAGAGTTGTTCTTTAACTTATGTGAGTAATGTGAGCAATATGGAAGCGTTATGAATCAATACGCCTGGTATGCTTGATTGTATATTGGGCAACAAGTATGCTTTTTGTTTTGACTACCAAAAATTCTCTCAGTTTGTACATATTATTTATGTGTACTAAGAATGATGGTTGATTTTGGTTTTGATTTTGAGGTGGTCAAAGTTTTTGACTTAGATATTGGCATAATTTTCATATTGAACATATTAGCTTATTTGACATACATATATATGTTGCATATTTTTCAATTTCAATTTCTTAATAGCTAGTATTATTATATTATTATAAAATTTTTATACATACATATATTATGATTAGTCAAGAACTATTAGAGAAGATGTCAAGTGTCATTGAAAATACATTTAAGAACAAATATTTGAATGACAGCATAGGATATTCATATGAGAAGCAAGATGCTATCAATGCATTGGATGACTTAAAGAATGAGAACAATGACGATTTACTAAATCTTGTGTTGGATGACATCGAGATAAACTTAGATGTTGAGGTTAATGATTTTGATGATGATGATTGGGACAATTTTTATAATATATTAGATAGTGAGATTGACAATGCTAAAGAAAGTATTATAGATATTGAAGTTGAAGATGAGTTCAGTAATGCATATTGGGAGGAATGACAATGAAAAGTTTTGACGCATATGTAGCTTTATTGATAGCTGTACTTTTAATTGTAATTAGTGGATTAATATATTTATTCACTAATGTAGTATTTGATGATTCTAAAGAACAATCAAGAATTGAAAGCGTCTGTACATATTGTGTATTCTATACAGAAAGCAATATAGATACTTTGTCTTATAAATGTTATGATTATAGTCTTACATCTTATAGAGGCTCAAATATGTTGCAGTTAGAGACAGATAATGGTTGGAAAGTAGTTGAAACAACAACTGCACCGATAAAAGTAATTAGATTTAAGAAATATGAAAGACATTAAAGGGCAAAAGATATGGATTGTAGTATCTAAGCAAGGTATGCCTATGATGTTTTTAGGAAAAGAGCCAATTAAGAAAGATGATCAATGGATGGGTACACATTATGTCAATAGTATAATATATGAACAAGTATGTGATATAGCTAATACTGTTGGGCTTACTTTTGATGATGATCCTGAATTTATAGAGTTTCAAATAATGAGTTAGTCATATTATTATTTTTAACTAACAAAATACAATATACTTATATATATTAATTAGAAATATGGCAAATATTGAAGAGAATGTTTTATTGCATACTAATAATCTTGAAGAGAGAATTATGAAAGCTACAGGATTGACAAAGAATATAGTATGTAAGATGCTCTGTAATGCCAATGAAACAGAGGACGAATTAGAAAAGGCAAGAATACTATCACATTTCATATGGCATATGCCAGCAGGACAACTAGCAAATACAGAAGTTGCAAAGATAGCTAAGAAAGAACTTGTTGAAGCTATAGCTAGTGAGATTGGTACTGAAGTTCCTGAAGACATTATGTCTTCGCTTACTATAGAGGTTAAAGATGACAATAAAGATAATATTGAAGAGACAAAAGAGCCCGTAGTAGAAGAACCTAAGAGAGAATTTATAGAAGAGACTATCATGAATGACCCTGTAGTAGAAGAGCCAATAGAAAATAAAGTCTTAGATGAAGTTGTAGATGACAAAACTGTAGATGATAAAATTGAAGAAAATGTAAAGACTAAGAAGACAAAGGATGTTAAGAAATAAGTCAATTTAGAATAGGGTAAGTGAGGAGTTGAAAGACTTAAAATAATATTAATCAATATAATATATGCGTACATTACCAACAGTACCCTTGACTAAGGAAAATTTTGAAGAGGAGCTAAAGATATCTACTGGACTTAATTTCATTGATGTTAAGTGGATAGAAGCACATAAGCCAGAGGATGATAAAGAAAAATATGTATTTTTAGCTAAGCTTATTAGGAACATACAGCTCAATCTTGATAGATGGGTTGATGGTGAGCTAAACAAATATGGAAGATTTAGAATATTTGAAGAATATCCTGATAAGACACCTGTAGACTTTTCAACATTGACAAAAGTTGAGCAAAATGCACTTAAGCCAAGTGTTTTAGTTGAAATGTTGCAGGAAATCATATTTGATGGATTTGATGCTATATATCTTCTTGGTGATACTGGTGCTTTCATAATGACAAGTGATGGGCAGAAGATAATAATCTAAAATATACAATAATGTTTCCAGGTTTTGTTTCAATATATAGAGATGATGAAGAATTCATACATTTATATTTCTTTCCGGGCATAGACAAATATGGAAAGCAAATATATAGATCATTAGATTTGTCAAATATAGAATTTGACTATAAGTTTTCTAAGAATACAGATGATAATGCAATTGACTACAAATTTCTAGAAAAGAATATTGTAAAGATAAAATGTAAGCTTATAGACAGTAGAACAGGACAAGCTGTATATAGAACACTTGAAATATAAAAACAACAATAAAATAGGGATTCTCAATTGAGAATCCCTTTGTTGTATATTATGATTATATGTAAGTCTTTACTGATTCTATCATATCTCTATAGTTAGTTAAGAACTCATCCCTTATTTCAGCAGACTGGAATGATAAGAATCTAGACCAACTTGTAGACTTTGCGGAATCTAGATTGTCTGCTCGATATGCTATATAGTACAATGGTTCTCCTTGTTGTGGGATCCATCCCTTCCGATATATGTCTCTAAGAACTTTAAGCTTACCAACAATCTTTATTTGATTATTTGTCTCTTCATCTTTGCCTTCATCATATAATGCAGCTGCTGGATAGTCTATTACCGCACCTTCCCAATCTTCCGGCTTATGTGATAAGTTTGTTCCAGGAAACATTTCTTCCCAACATCCCTTTATAGCTTCTGCCATCATAGTATTGTCAGGTTCAAATGTTATAATGTTGTTGTTCTTATAGTCTATATAAAACAGATTG
Organism: Clostridia bacterium; assembly: GCA_017621295.1. Next base: position 12,794 of record JAGATI010000005.1, read on the forward strand.
TTAGATGTCATTAAGTCAGCTGTTGTATAGTTTCCACTATGACCACCAAAGTACATCAATTTATCTAATATTCCAAGAGGATTTGTCTTATTTCCTCTTATATATATCAAATATTTTGGCTTGTCAGGTGTAGAGTCATCCATGACAGGATGAAGTCTTCCAATAGCATTCTTATTATATATTGTCTTACATGTGCACGCCATTATGTTTGTCTATATTAGTTATATTTTATGATATTCAACATGAAGTGTTTTATTCTTAATGTCTCGTATGTACATATATTTAGTATGTGTGACATATCCAGGAATTTCGGGGGCCTCATATAGATATGTTGTATTATGATGTAAGTTAGATATGACTTCTGGATTAGATATTCCAGAACTAGATATCTGATTGCCTTTGTCATCAATGAACCATACATTGAATGTAAGCAACTTATAGTATTCAATATCTACATTTACTATATATTCATCTGTATCTTTATCATATTTGTAGTATTCATCTATAGTAAATGTCAATGGTTTGAATTCTGTATAGAATCCTTCTATAGATTCAGGTGACACAAAATATGAATCTCCTATTCTATATTTGTCAGGCAAGCATACAGTTGTAACAGTCTTAGGATTGTCAGAATCATTATCAATCTTTATAGTGTTTATACATATCTTTCTATAGTGGTTCAATCTTATTTCAATAATGTTATGCTTATTCTTTAGAGGTATTTCTATAATATTGTCTACAGGAGCATAATAATATTTGTCCGATATAGAATCAGGTATGTCTACAGCATATGAATATATTCCATTTTCAAACTGTTCATCAGATATTTCAGCAGGATCTATAATTTGTGTATCTAATGTTATGCCTCGTTCTGAAACATAGTCTATTATGATGTCTTCTATCTTATGATATATGTTCTTCAACACTATATGTGGTTCAACAATAACTTCTATTGTATCAACATCTCTATAATATCCTTTGACATAAGGTAGAACATAAGTATACTTATCACCCTCAAATACACAAGGAAGCTCATATTGTAAGCTTTCACCAAATCTACTGTCATATTCTAATAGATGATATTCATTAGTTAGTGAATCACATATTACAATATATCCTTCATCATCTAATATGTCAATATGTGAATATATGTACTTACGGTATATCAACTTTATTTTAGTATCTTTCTCTATATAGAAGTCTATTTTGTCTTGTTCTATATAGTAACCATCAAATTGTGGTATTGTACATAATACATGTTGTCCTATCTTATATATTAGTTTCTGCTCTTCAAACATAGGATTTCCAAGCAAATCATGTCCACTTATGATCAGCTCAACATTGTCATCATTATGATAGGTTGGATATATCATATATAAAAATAATTTGTTAAAAATTGAAATTTTTAAGTTACTTTTCTATATATTATTTATATACGTAGGCAAAAATATGCTTGAAGCAATGAAATGCCAAAAATTAAAGTAACTTTAAACAAAACAAACACAGCAAAACTAAATAAGCTATATAGATATCTAAAAGAAAATTGGTCAGGGTATGATGAAGAATTCAATGACATCTTTACACAATATATAAAAGATGAGATACGTTCTTTAAGAGATTGTTCAGAAAAGAACATAGTTGAATACTATATAGAAGAGACAAAGAATTTATTGCTTGACTATGATGAATGGAATGATGATGCTAAGCAATTAATAACAAAGACAGTAAGAAATAGACTTGCTATAAAATATACAAATAAGCATACATTTGGAAATGCTATAGACATATATTTTAATGAAGTAAAGAGAGAATACATAAATCATCCAATGAATGAATCTGATTCTCTTGAATTTTGTGAAGAGAACAAAGAAATATTCATAAAGAACAATCTTAAGCTTGTTATAGAATGTGCTAAACGGTATAGGAATCTTGGATTATCATTTGAAGACTTAATTCAAATAGGCAATTTAGGACTTATGACTGCATTTGATCATTTTGATACAAATCGTAACAAACTACAACAAGTAATCATAACTAGTATACAGGAAAGTGACAATGTTGCATTTACATTAGAAGAAGCTGAATCAATACTCAAAAAGGCATTCACTTATGGGAAGAATTTAGATAAGACACTTAAATTGTTGCCAAAAAATGGATTCATAAGTAAAAATTCATTTATTGACTGGACTAAAAAGAATGTAAAGAAAGCTGTATTTGCATCTATAGCATTTCATTGGATTCGCGCATACATACTTGTTGAGTTGTCTAAATATGCTAACATAATAAGAATTCCAAAACTGAATAAAGAAGGTGAATCTAATTCTACATCTATACTTAGATTAGATTCCATAAATCCACACACTGATGACTGCTATCATGACAATCAAATAGCTGAAATAGCAAATGAAGAGTTTGTAATAGAAGATTCTTATATAGAGAATATGGAAAAGAAACAGATTATGACAAACATAATAAACAAGGCTCTATATAAGCTTAATGCTACAGATGCAAGAATAATAAAGAAGAGGTTTGGTATAGGATTCCCATATCAACTTACAGTAAATGAGATTGCCGAAAATGAAGGATTGAGTACTTCAAAAGTAAAGTACATTATATCTGAAACTATGAAAGCTATATCAAACAACATATCTGATTCTGATAAGAAAACAATATATGAAATAATACAATAGAAATACAATATAGATGGAAAATAGAGAAAAGTTGTCAATAGAAAGAAAGACTGTGATAGATGGAATATATAATGATATGATGGGCAGTCTTAAGAATTGCTTAGATGATGCTTTCAGAGTTGGTTGGGAGAAGTCAAGAAAGCAAGCACAATCTGAATATGATGTCACATTTGACATACCTACAGTTAGAGAGCAATTGAATAATGTAATAGAATCATTGAACAATACAAATGAATCTAACTATAGAGAAATATCAGAAAATGCAGTATCTAAACTTAGGTCAGTGTGTGACATCATGAAAGTTAGAGAACCATCTGAAATAACACAATCACTTGGAATTAAGATAAATGATGTATTTGAAGTTGGTGTCGAATATTCTATAAGGAGAACAGAGAATGAAGAGGCTAAACTATGGCTTATGGGTAAGCACATACATGTATATAATAGAAATTGTAGTTGTCCAGGAAACAACATAAAGATAGATACTAAAGGAAAGATGATGCAATGTACAGTGCATGCTGATGGTGAGCATCTATATGGGTTAGTTCCTGATGACGGTACTGATATGATTATAGTGACATCAAGAAGCAACTTCATAAACTTTAAGATATTAGATTAGATAATTTCAAAACGTAGATTGCTCATTTTGGAATCTACAGTTATATATCTTCCTGACTTAAGCTTAACACTGAAGAGCATATTTCCATTTTTTGCATAGACACAAGACATTACTCTTCCTGTTATATCAAAGTTTGGAAACAAAGTACAATCGCTAGTAAAGTGAACATTATTTCCGTTCACTTTATTGGCGATTTGTGTATATGAATATTTCTTTACTAGTTCCATATGATTAAAAATATATAATTGTCTAAGGTATTTGCTCAATATTATTTTTAATCAAATATCATTTATATACAATAACAGACATGGCAAATATAAAAGCTAGTGAATTAGAAAAAGATAAACTTGTTGAGGGTAATGAGCTTATTGTTAGTACAGATGGAGATGGTAAGACACGTAACATTTTGTCTAATGACTTAGCTAATTTTGCCGCTAAGAAAGCAGAAGATAAGGTTAGTCCTATTATAGAAGCTAACAAGGAGAAAATTTCTCAAATAGAGAATAAGACAAACGATCTTGAAAGTGTTGACAATGAACTTAAAGCTAAAGATAAAGAGCTTGAAGCTAAAGACAAAGAGCTTGAAGATGTTGATAAAGCTTTAGCTGACAAAGATGTTGAGATTGAAGGAAAGGTTGATTCTGTTAAGACTAAAGTTGAGGAATTAGAAGCTAGTGTTGGTGGAGCAACAGGAGAACTTGACAAAAAGATAACAGATCTTGAATCTAAACACAAAAATGACATTGACAATGTAAATACAGAAGTTGATACAGTAAAGACTAAGATTGAAGATTTGAATACAAAGCATTCTGAAGACATAGAAAAGCTTGTAAGTGCTCATGACAATCCATGGGAAGACTTTTCTATAGTTTAGGAATTGAATGATTATAGTAAGCGAGAAGTTGCTAAATAAAAGTATATACAAAATAAATTTAAACACATTTTAATTAAAATGGCAAATATTGATATTAAGAAATTATTTGTAAAAGTAGACTTATCTAATCCAGGTGTATCAACAAAATGGGCTGCATCTATTAGTGATGGTACTCTTGACAATTCTAAAATCTATTTTTTAAGTAATGGAACTCTTTATGTACCTGTAACAGGTAAATATTATGGTGTTTCAGATACTAATTGGGATAAGATAAATCAAGATATTGCTAATGAAATTGATCGTGCAACAAAAGCAGAAGATGCAATCAATGCAAAAATCGACATAATCAATGGTGATGATGCAACAACAGGATCTATAGCAAAAGCTGTAAAGGATGCAGTTGATAAGATCATGGGTGGTGAAGGAATTGATGAAGCTCTTGATACAATTAAAGAAATTGCAGAATGGATTAAAGACCCAAACAATGAAGATGGCATTCAAGGATTTTTACAACATGTAGCTGAATTTGAAAAGCATGTTGAAGATGCAAATAAGAGAATGGATGACATTGAAGCATCTATTGAAGAAAACAAAGCAGCATCTGATGAAAGTCTTTCAAAGTTCATTAATGGTGGTGAAAAGGATGTTGATGGAAATTATGTTACAACATTCCCAGAAGGCATAAGTGTAGGATATGATCTTGATGAGGTTGGAAAGATAAATGTAGCTAACTTTAAAGAATATATTGATGCTCAAGCAGATTATGATAAAGATCAAGTTGCTTGGTTACAAAAGAATTCTGCTGCTATTGAAACAGAGAAAAATCGTGCCATTGAGACAGAAACAGCTATACAAGAAGAGTTGACTGAACATAAGTCTCACAATCATGCATTCTTTAATGAAAAGCCTTCTACAGATTCTCGTAACATTTTATGGTTGAATCAAAATGATGCAATATTTGGATATGGTGGAGAAACTGCTTTAGAAGATCCATCTAAAGATTCTATTGGAAACATGACTGGAAAGTCAGGTATGATAATTGAATTAAGTAAGTACAATGTTGTTGATATTGCTGATTCAAAATTCCATACCAACATCAATGTAGCTTCTGCTGATAATGAAGCAACTATTGATGATGTTGTTGTTTCTTCTAATGATGATGGAATACATACAGTAAAGACTGGAAAGACTGTACCTGGTGTTAAGATTAATGATATTTACACTGTAGCTACAAGAAATGAATTAGTAGCATTAAATAAGTCAATAAATGACAAATTAGATACTAAATCAGATGCACTTGAAGCTAGAGTTGCTGACAATGAATCTATTCTTGCAGGATTAGGTGTTCATGTAGCTGAAGGTGAAACAGCAGAATATGATACAGTTGTTGAAGCAATTGATGGTCAAATTGCTAAATTAGATCTTGAAGCTACAAAAGAAGATGCAATTGCTAAGGATGGTAAAGAATATATTACTACAACTATATCACAAACTGATGGTATTGTTAAGAATGAATCAGTTGATGTAAAGTATGGTATATTTGATGACTCTACAGGTAAGGGTATTGCTACTGTTGAAGATACTAAGTCTTGGACAATAAGTCATGTAGCTAATGAAATTAGTAAGTTAGATGCTAGTGTTAAGTCTGCTGAAAATGGCATAACACATGTTATTGTTACAATCGGTCAAACTGATGGTATCGTTTCTAATGTTGCTGTAGAAACTAAGGATATTGCTTCTAATCATGAATTACTAGAACATAAGGCAGAATTTATGAATCATAAAGTAGAAGTTAAAGAAAAAGATTTTGCAAATACATCTAGTATAGGTACAGCATTAGAACAACAACCAGGTGAGACATATGAAACAGCAAAAACTCAAGAGTTTAAGCTTACTGAAGACAATAAGATTGTAGAAAATGGTACTCCAGTATCTACAAACAAACTTTCTGTATGGGGTGGTATTGCTAAATTAAAGAACGATACTGCTAATGATTTAGCAAATACAATTGCTTCTTTGGCTAAAGATGCAACTCCAACATCAGAAGATGGTGAAGGTAAAGTAACAGTAACTATGTCTGAAGCTGCAGGTATTGTCAGCATTGATAAGGTTGATGTTACATATGCAAAATTAACTGACACTGAACTTTCTGAAGGTATTGTTGATAGTACAACACTTAAGTCTGCTATTGACACATCATTTAGCAATCTTTGGGAAGAATTTGTAGCAGAGTAAAATATAATTGATATTTTATAATATATTGAGAGGAAGCTGATTTTTATTTAGCTTCCTCTTTTTATTTGTATTGCTCATATTCCTTCATGTTATTTTTAAATAACTATAAAATTAACGTTAATTATATAAAGCAAATGGCAAATCAGAGAATATCTCAGTTTACATACACAAGCATCATAACAGGAGATGAGCTTATAGGTGTTGCCATAAACGGACAAAACAAATCAATATCTGTTGGTCAAATTCTTACATATGCTGCAAATTCTGATAAGATTATGCAACAAGATAAGACAATTGATCAATTGAGTAAAGAGATGATTCAACAAGAAATTCTTGTTCGTGAAACATCAGAAAAGTTGTCAGCATTACAACAAGAAGTCGACGATTTATATGAACAACTTGGCAACAATAATGATGATATTGTCTCTTATATAAATTCTGTTCGTGAAAGTATATCTAGCTATCTTGGCTTGATTCAAAAGAACACCAACCTCATAAGTTATTTCCATGCTGATGTCATGAGACTTGATAGTGCAATAAGTTCTGTCAAACATACATTGTATGATAAGAATGGAATGCAAGATGTACAAAATCAACATACAGATCAACTTATAATATTACATGATGAATTACATAATCTTGAAAATACTGTAGATCAATATAATCAAGATGCATTATGGAATATAGCATATAATAGAGAATATGTTGATAACTTATCTAGCTATTTGTCTTATAATGTATATCCTGTAATAGATGACTTATATAACAAGTCTGAAAATCTATCTACATATACTGATGAATTGAATCATTCAATAGAAAGTCTTGATAATAAAGTAGAGCAATATAATCAAAATGCCTTATGGAACATAACATACAACAGACAATATTCTGACACTATATATTCTGAATTAGATTCTTCTATAAATACTACATATGTTGATTTAACTAATAAGATCAATATAGACATAACTAAGCTTAGAATAGAATCTGAAGAAAAGGATAGAGTATTAGAAGATAGAATAAATGGTCATGATAATAGATTAGATGCTATAGAAGGACATAATATAAAGCAAGATGAGACTATAGCTGCTAATAGAGAAGAATATGATGAGAGAGTGTCTTATGTAGATTCTATTATAGAATCCCTGTATTCTTATCTTACATGTGGAAGCAATGACATTATAGATGAACTTCATGCTACATATACATATCTCGGTAATTACATAAATACTGCATATAATACTGTATATTCTAATTTAGAAAGTACTTATGCTTATGCTTTAGAATATACAACAAGCACTTATAACTTACTAAATGATAAGATTGATTCAACATATGCTTACGCTTTAGACTATACTACAAATTCTTATACATCTATATATAACTCACTTAAAGATTCTAATACATATGCACTCAATTATATAAAAGCATCTTATGATTCTATATATAATGATGTTGTTGACAATGTAGACAGAATAGATCAAGAAATATCTAATCTTAAAGCATATGATGAAGAAAATACATCTAAGCTAGTAGATGTAAAGAAGACTGCTGATGATGGACTTAAGTTAGCAAAGACAAATACTCAAGCAATATCTAAACTTGAAAGTGACTATGTAATAATAGATTCTAGATTAGACAATCTTGAGGCTGATAGTGTTGCTGTACATGAGACATTGCAACAACAGTCTACTGCCATACATGAACTTCATGAAAAGGTTGATGTAATAGAAAATCAAACCATACCAAATGTCATAACTTCATATGAAAATGCTGATGCTATAATAAATACAAGAATTGACAATATTATTGAGCTAATTGGTGCAGCTAGTCTTGATGAGAGCAATAAGCTTTCATATTCTGATATAGATAGGATAGCTAATACGGTATTGAGTAGAGTATTAGAACTTGAAGATGAGACATCTCATTTTGCATGGCATGAATCTCATCCAGAAACTTCTCTATGGGGAGAATTTGATGTTGTTACAGGATGTGGATATAGAGGATCATCTTGTTCATCTAAAGGTTAGTTTGACATAATACAGTTTTATTATTAACTATATAAACAAAAATACAATATAATTACAATATAATAAAATGGCAAATCTTTTGAATAAGTTATTTGTTAAGGTTCCTGCTGGTTCAGAGGCTAGTGCTCTTGCTGCTTCTGCTCAGACAGCTAATAGTAAGAAAATATATTTCTTTGCTGATGGTCGTATTGTAGCTGATGGTAAAGCATATAGTGTTCCTACCGCAGACATTGATGCAATCAAGTCAGTTATTTCTGGTCTTGGTGGTACTGATGAACCTGCTACTGTAGTTGCTGCTATTGCTGCTGCTAAGACTGCTCTTGAGGCTGCTGATACAGCTATTGACAATCGTGTTAAAGCTATTGAAGCACTTATTGGTGGTGAAGAAGCTGATACTGATGATGTTATCAATAAAGTAAAGGAAGTAATTGAGTGGTTCAATGAAGTTAAAGAGGGTGAAGGTGGTAAGGTTCTTGTTGCTGATGTAGCTGCTAATAAAGCTGCTATTGGTGCTCCTGCTAAGGATGGTGAAGGTGCTACTGGTCTATATAAGGTAATTGAAGATGCCTCTGCTGCTTCTGCTACAGCTATAACAGATGCAATCAATGCTCTTGATGTTGATGATGCTGCTGTTGCTGGTAAGTATGTTGCAAGTGTTAAAGAAGTTGATGGTAAGATTGAAGTAACACGTGCCAATCTTCCTACTCTTCCAACTCTATCTGTTAAGACAGGTTCTGAGAACTATGTTGCAGTAAATGATCATGAGATTGAAGTTAAGACAAGTGCTCTTGGTTCAGTTGATCTATCTTTCAATGAAACAACCGGCAAGTGGGTAGCTGGTACAAGAGATACAGCTGCTACTGGTCTTGCTATGGCTGCTGATGTTGCTACCGAATTAGCTAATGATGAGGTTGTAATTGCTGGTGCATTGAATAAGCATGAGGAAGCAATTGCTGCTACTAATACAGAAATTACTGCTCTTAAGAATGCTAAGCATGACACCGTTACAGCTAGTGATACTGACTATCTTACTGTAGCTAAGGATGCTGATCAAATAGTTACTATTACAGAGAAAGTAGTTAAGTTAGCTGATGCTTCTGAGACAAAGACTGGTATTGCTGATGCTAAGGATGTAAAGGATGCTATTGCTGCTGCTCAAACAGCTGCTCAAACTTATGTAGACACCTACGATTTCTGGGAGACATATACAGCATAAGCTTTAATAGATTAATACACATGAAATCATAATATTGGGAAGAATTATTAAAATTCTTCCCTTTATTTTGCTTTAATTTTTTACACTTTATATCAATGTTTCGAGAATGAGTGTAGACATGTCTCTCGCCCTTTCTAAGACACTTTCATACCAAAGATGGTAAACTTAACAGTTAAAATAGAAAGTGTCTTAGAAAGGGCGAGAGACATGTCTACACTCATTCAATATTTTATTGAAATTTTATTGATAAATTACTATATTGTTTATATAATAAAGTATTAAGATATGGAAGAAAGCAACAATATTGATAAGTGTACAATGTGTGGAAGTCCAATAGTAGGACAAGGTATAAAGGGAGTAAATGGATCAATTTGTCCTAAATGTGCAAATACTATACATGACATAATAGATCAAATATCAAAGACAGATGATAATCATAATCAATCAATATCTTTTGAAGATCTTCCAAAACCGGTGGAGATAAAAGAATATCTTGATAAATATGTAATAGGACAAGATAGAGCAAAAATGGTTGTATGTACAGCAGTATACAATCATTTTAAGAGAATATCTCAACCTGATACTAAAGATGATGTTGACATAGAGAAGTCAAACATACTTATGGAAGCATCTTCTGGTACAGGGAAGACTTTGATTGCTAAGACTATAGCACAATATCTCAATGTTCCATTTGCTATAGCAGATGCTACTACACTTACTGAATCTGGATACGTTGGAGAAGATGTTGAATCTATACTTACAAGATTGTTGCAAAATGCAAATTATGATGTTGAAGCTGCAGAGCACGGAATAATATTTATAGATGAAATAGATAAGATAGCTCGTAAGGGAGGTGACAATCCATCAATAACAAGAGATGTATCTAGTGAAGGTGTTCAACAGGGATTGCTTAAGCTGCTTGAAGGATCAGATGTACTTGTACCACCAAATGGAGGAAGAAAGCATCCAGATCAAAAGATGATAAAGGTAAATACAAAAAACATATTGTTCATATGTGGAGGTGCGTTTGAAGGTATAGAAAAGATAGTAGCAAGACGTCTCAACAATAAAGTCATAGGATATGATCAATCTAAAAGTGTAGAAATTCCAGACAATCAAATTAGAAGATATGTTAATGCACTTGATTTGAAGAAGTTTGGAATTATTCCTGAAATTCTTGGACGTCTTCCAGTAATAACATATCTTGATGATCTTGATAAGTCTGCTCTTAAGAGAATTCTTACTGAACCAAAGAATGCTCTAATAAGACAATATACCAAACTTCTTAAGCTTGATGGTATAGAATTGAAGTTCAACAACAATGTAATCGACTATATAGTTGACAAAGCAGAAGAGTTTAAGCTTGGTGCCCGTGGTCTTAGAGGTATAGTTGAGAACATTATGATGGAGACAATGTTCAATGCACCTACAACGGATAAGAAAGAGATTGTAATAACATTGAAATATGCTAAGGAGCAATTGAGAAAAGCTAATATGGAAAAATGAAATTTTCTATAGTAGATATCTATATATAACTAAATTATATTAAAATTTTACATTACTTATTATGACATTATCAAATATATATAAAAATGAATTGTCAAGTGTAGAACGTATGTCATTGTTTTATGATTATAAAACTCTACATTATATGACAATAAGTACAACTGAAGGGGACATTAGTTTTTTTGTAAAGAAGATTAATTATAATACAAAAGTTACATCAAATAAGCAATTTATGCTATTTGAAACTTACAATGTCAATGCTTTATGGAAATTGTTAGATGACAAAAAAATAGATAAGCTTAATAATAGAATAATCTTTGCATCATTAAATAATGTAGATGCGTATAATAATAAGCTTATAGTACACAAAAATAGAACATATTCATTGTTGAATCCAACAATACAAAATATTGAAATTGATGCAACACGAGCATCAAAATGTATACAATTTAAGATATATTTTGATACTATAGCAAGTGATTATGTTACAGAAAATGATAAAGATGTATTAGAAGTGAATGATTCTCAATACTATAATGAAGAATATTTTGTTCATACATATCTGGTAAATTCACAAGAAATTTTTGAAAGCAATATTGTTATAAATAAAGATATAACAAAAAATTTCAATATAGATGTGGAATCTAAAGAAATTTCAGATAAAGAAACAATTGACAAACAATATAATGAAGAAGATATGATTAAAGATATAAATGAATATATTACAAAGGGGGAAATTTGCATATGTTGCATATATGACAAATTAAGTCGGGCATTTAGCTGTGAATATACTGGTATAGATGAAAAATTTGAACATAAGATTATAGAATTTGAAATTAAAGACATTTCTAATGGATTCTATGACTATTTATATAATTTGTTATGCAATAAAAACAATAGTGATGGAAAATTTAGTATGTCAGTATCTGCAAATACAATTACTACAAACAAATCAATAATGTTGTATGATTGTAATGTATTTGAATTATATGCAAAAGATGAGTATTATGAAAAGATATGTGTTAAGATAAAGTTTTCTTATCTTTATGAATTAAATAATAGTGTCATAAAGCTTGATAATAATATCAAATATATAGATTCTAAAATATCAACTGAAAATACATCTACAATATTAGTTTCTGATGACATTACACCAGAAAACATTGCACCTAATAATATTGCTTCAAAAAATATATTAGATGAGTATATGATATGATACCAATGAAATGTGAAAGATATAAGGATATAAGACAAAATACAGATTATGAAAACTGGCCAGAAGAATGTTGGCCTTGTGATTTGTTTACTGAACGGTCATATCCTTGTAGACATTGTGAGTTGAGAAATGAGAGATATAGAGAATATCTTAAAGAAAGTATCATAAGATCAAAGAGATGTAAAGATGACAATATACATAACATAATAAGAGCATGTAAGAAAGATGGTGGTAAGATAGTATCATTTGAAAATGTAGAATTTGGTATGCTAGTTGGAGCAACATCAACACTTGAAGACTATTACTGGATTTTTATAAATGAGAATGGATTATTGAGATTTACTTCATGTGTTGGCGGATATGTGTTGCTTGATGAAATACCTGAAGAATGCAAATGGCTTACAGATCCAAAAAATGAAAAGAAATTGTTAGAGATTACAATGAAGACAATCAATGATAAACCAAATTATGATATGTTGATAACACCAATATATATAAAGTACAAATCAGAATAAAATATATATAATTGAATATGACAGCAGAAGAAGCTAAATTATTGTTGACAAATCCAAGATTCTATGAACTTAAGAATGGATTGATTATAAATCTCAATCTAATATATAAGATGGATTCAGGTGGTGATAATGGTTGGTTAGTATATTATTTTAATGAATATAAAAGTGAGTTTTCATGTTTTAAGCTTAATGTATGCTATGAAGATTATGAATCAATAAAGAAAGAATTGAATGTAATTAGACGTAAATAAATGCATATATGGGAAGGGAATACATACCAAAGAAAATCACTCTATTCAATAAGAATCATGTATCATTGATATGTACTTATATGAGATATCAAGTAATTAAGAATACTATTGCTGAAAATGACAATAGCAGTTGGCATAGTAGAATTAAAGCAAACAATTGGTATAATAAGAGATGGGTACCTAAGAAGACCATAGTTGAAGAAAAGGAATCACCTCTGGGATTTGTATATAAGAAAAAGACTGTAATACCTGAACATTGGGAAAGCTTGGTACATCGTCAAGATGAAGGTGAAATGTTGAGACCAATATTTAAGTCTTATACAATAAAGATAAGAGATAAGATGTATTGTTTAGCTTATCCATATAGTGTAAATAATGTTGTTGGTAAGGTTATAATAGGACAAGACATTAGACCATGGGAATTAATAGATAAGACAAGTATGTCAGATCATTATGTTGATGACTTATATAAAATAATGCTGGAGTTCTTTTCAATTATTAAAAATTCTTCTCCAATATATCGTATAGACAAATTCAACAATGATAAATTGATACCCTTTGACATAGATACATTCATAAGAGTAATAAATACTGATTTATTTGGAAGTGGCAAAGGACCAAGGTATCAGACAAATGATGAAAAGATTATGGCTCATGGATTTGATCTAAAGTCATCATTCAGAAAAGATAAAGAAAATAAATGAACTTAAGATCTATATTTAATATGGAAAGAAATGAATTGAAACATAAAGTACAGTTTACTTTAGGTGATGTTTTTGATGATGGACATGGTAAGACAAAAACAATATATATGAAGTCAAACTATTCAGCAAATGAGATTGACAATCTTATAAGAAAATTTTGTAAAGATACAGGTTGTGACATCAATGAATGGTGCGATGGTTATGATGATGGTTATATCAGTAATGAGGAATTTGAAAAGCTAATTGGAAATAATGTAATAAATCCAAACAAATGGAATTATGAAGAAGAGTATGGAATATTAATAAATGATATAGATGAATTTGTATATCTTTTAGGAATATGCATTACACATGTAGCTCCAGATTTTAGATGGGAATATGAAGAATTAAACTATAGCACCATATTAGCATTAAATGGAATTGGATATGGACTATTTTATTGATTGACATATATTATGATACTATACGCTTCTTTTAGAACAGACATTCCAGCATATTATGGAGAATGGCTATATAACAGATTTAGGGAAGGCTTTATTTTGCAACCAAACCCTATGAATTCAAAACAAGTACAAAGAATAGATGTAAGAGACATTGAAGCTATTGTATTTTGTTCAAAGGACTATAGACCATTTATGAAATATGTCAACTATTTCAATGACAATTTTAAATGTCTATTTCATTATACTATAACATCATATGAACAGGATATTGAGCCAAAGACATATGAAAATTGTAAGATGATATGCAACTTAAAGGAGTTGTCAAATATAGTGTCAAAAGATAAGGTAATATGGAGATATGATCCAATATTGTTTACAAAAGACAAATATACATTAGACTGGCATAAGAATAAACTATTGATGATGTCAAATGACTTATGCAATTATACTAACATATGCATATTTTCATTTGTATCTACAATATATCCTTGGGTAAAAAAGAATATACCTGGTATTGTTGATGATTTGTCATATAGATCAGATATGTTGAATTTTATAGACAAATTGAACAATGGAATTCATTATCAGACATGTGGTAATGGAAATGCATATGAACAATATAGCAATATAGGAATATCTTCTTGTACTAGTGTTGATCTATTAGAAAAAACATTCAATGTAAGATGTAATAAGTTCAAAGGTGGTCATTATCGGGCAGGTTGTGGTTGTATTCCTGGAACTAATGTTGGTCAATATAATACATGTATGAATGACTGCAAATATTGTTATGCTGCTAGACCAACAATTTTATTATCGACATATGATCCAAATTCTCCAATATTGTTTGGTACAGTTACTGATGATATGAAGATTGTTGACAGTAGAGCACCAAAGGTATTTATAGAAAATAGACAATTAGACTTATTTGATGATTATGAGACATAATAAGAGATATATGATAACTGTTCAAGAATTTAGTAAGAAACTTGAAGGGTACTTTAAGGGAGCAAATTTAGTTGATGTATTTCATCAATATAATATAGAGTGTGATACTAAAGATGAAATTGAAGAATGGAAGAATGCTATAGAAGAGCAATATTCAGAATTTACACGACCAGATGAAAGTTCAACTGTAAAATATAGTGGTGTCAAATATTGGGACAATAGTTGGATTTGTGATGACAATCATAAGTTTTGGGGATATGTCATAATGGATTTTAAAACAGAATCATGTATAGGATATGGTGGTGTGTCCATACAAGATCATCCTAAGCCATTAGATGATTTAATATTGAAAGACATATATTTTAGAAAAGATAATGAAGTTCCACCAAATTATAAATGGGATGTTGGCGAATATGAAGGATGGCTTAAGTTTAGATGGGGAGATGGAAGCAATGCTATAGATAAAGTAAGAAAACGTAAGAAGATAGAAAAAGAACAAGCAAGAAAGAATGCTGAACTTAAAGCTAAGCAAAAGAGAGAAGATGAAGAATGGTTGAATGCCATTATTTTAGAAGAGCAGGAACAATAATTGTTTCTGCTATTTTTGTTTGTATGAATTCAATTATCTATTTTTACATATATATAAAACTGACATATAATGATAACTGATGTAAGTAATTTGAATACTGATAATAATCAGCAAGCTAAAACAATAAATGAAGAATATTATATAAGTAAGTCAACATCATTAGTTGCTGCAATGTTTGAAAATAGTAATCCTGGTGACTTATTGGTATATAGAAGATATACAGATGGACATGATGGTGATGTGCATGGTGAATATGCATTGATTCCATATCAACTAATAAGTTCACATGAATGTTTCTATTATGATGATACAGATACAACAAATAAAATATGGGAATATGCAAAACCAATAGGAATATCTATAGGAGGAAAACATATATTGTCATTAGATGAAGAAATACAACCATGGGCAGGTGATGGATATACTGGTCTAAATAACACAAATTATGCTTGGAAATATGTTGATGGACATATTGACAATACTAATATAAATGTAGCCAACGAACCATACTTGTCTGAAATTAATGGATATGTTAATACAAGAAATATATTGGACAACATAATATCAGATGACATGATTGAATCTATATCAAAATCTGTGTCAATAAAGCTAAATTCTGTACAACAAGCTAATAAGCTATATGATGATCTTAACAATAGAATGATACATGATGGATATTCTAAAGAAGATATAGATGCAATAATTGGTATAGATGATGCAAATATCATATTGAAAGACATAAGATATAAGTCAATGATTTATGCTTTAATATTAGAAAATAATGAATATGACTTGTCAAAGTCTCAATTAGACAATGCATTCAATAAAGACATAAAGACAATATCAGCATCTAATACAGATCCAAAGAATAATTCTTGGAAGAATATGACATCATACAACAATGTATATATAGATCAAAATGGTGTAAAGCAACCACTTACAATAAAGTATAAATATTCTAAATTAGATTTAAAACAACTTGGAAATATGTATCGATCTGATAATGTTATATATGAAGATACAATAAATAAGAATAAGCCAGTATATTCAGAATCTACTAATGCTTTCTTATATGCAGATCAATATAGTACTGTTGGTACAACTAAGGGTGATTGGTTTGTTCCATCTAAACAAGACATTCAAAATCTGCAAAACTATGATGTCATAGATAAAGTAAATCACATAATATCTGCTATATCTGACAAATTGCCTAAGATAGAGACAACAGAAAATCCAAATTATCTTACATCATCACAATGCTGGTGGGCTGACAGTTATTGCTATTGTCTATATGCATATTATAGATATGTAATAGGAATAAGCAAACAAGTAAATTGTAGAGTTAGACTTATGCTTAAGTTAGATGAAAATGACAATATAGTAAAAATTTGAAATTCTACAAATTGCAAACTATATTCTATTATAATAGAACAACAAACAATTAAAAATATGAAAGTTATAGATAAAATAAAGAAATTCTTAAAAAAGAAGGTAATTGAAGACTATAGGCATAATGCTCATAGATATAGATTGTATTTTTTCTGGTTAGTAAAAGATAAGAATGACATATTGGAAGATGATCTTGACAAATATCCATATAAGATCATATATGGAACTAATATGATTCATGCAATTACAAAATATATGCATAAGAATCCAAAAGATGTAGCTTTCATAAGATGGATGCAATACATACCAAATAACAAAGGATTGCATATATACAAAAATACATATAAAGCATCCGTTGGTGATAGACCAGACATTATGTTAATAGAAGATGGTAAGCCTTATAGTACAAGAGAATTATTTATATTATAATAGAAGATGATGAAGATACTTAACTATTTTAGAATAATGATATTGTGGTTTGATGTATTTCAGTTTTGGCTTATGTATAAGCTTACTGGCAATATAATATATCAAGGCTATCAATATGCATCATATATGAAGATAAAGCAATATTAACTAAAACAACTAAAAATATGTCAAATACAATTAATATAGAGCTTGGATTTGAAATTGGTCAAGAATTCACTTACAATGAGTATAGTTGGAAGATAGATCAAGACAACCATTTTAAGATTCGTAATATAGTCATATATATTAATAAATCTGGTATAATGGTAAAGTATGGTACATATGTTGATTGGAGTAGATATAATAAAGAAAAGACATTTTGGCATCAGTCAACAAAATACTTTACTGAAGATGAGTTGTCAAAAGTTCTTGAACGTAAGCCACATAATTATATGAGGAATTTGAAATTTGAAATAGGTGACATTGCAATAAATGGTGTCAATAGACAAGTTCCAGATGATATAGCTACTTATAAGGGAAGCAACATATTTGTTGGCAATGTATTTGAAGTTAATGAAATAAGAATTATAATTGGAGCTGACAATAAAAATGATGTGATTATTAGTTCAAATAACATTTTGTATGATGGATTTGAAGGAAGAATTATAAAAAATGATGGAAAACAATATCATGGTCATCAATGTGGTGAAAAATATTCCGGACTTATTTCATCATTTGATATTGACGGTCTTATTGACATCATATGTAAAGAAATGTCAAAGAAGGCATGGTTAAATGATTATAGAGCTTTATATGATGTAGAAACATTAGAGCCAATTATTAAATATGAATGTTATCAAAATCCTTTTGCAGGATTGTTCAAATATCTTGGAGTTGAGGAAAGAGCAAAACATACATTTAAGAAATATCTTGATGAAAGAACTAATGGCACTATAAGAGTTAAGAAAACAAAGAAAGGAGAAGTTGATAAAGAAAAACTCAACAATATTATTAATTCATTGTCAAATAAAGAACGTGAAGCTATGTTGAAAGCTCTTAAAAATAATAAGTAACATATATAAAACTATACACATATGAAAAAGTTAGCAGTCATATTTACAATTGCAATTCTTAGCATTATTAATGCATGTGCAAACAATAATGTAGAATTGTCAGGATCATATTCAAATGGAAATATTGTATATACATTTTCAAATGATTCATTGTACATAGATGAAGTTGACATAGAAGGAGATGCATATACATATAAGTTAGTTGATAATATTGTAGTTGCAACTAACAGTATGGATAGTATATCATTCAATATTAAAGTCAATACAAATTCAATTGAAATTACATATGACAACAAAAAGACATATGTATTTGACAAGGTTACTAACTATGATGTTGCTAATATGAAATTTGTAGATAAGAAATAAAATATTTAAACAAAATAAGATGAAGACAGTAAGATTACTTTTATTTGCATTGTTTAGTTGTATTATAATAATGTCATGTACATCTGACAATAAATATCTATCTTATGAAGAAATTCAGCAATCTAAGATGGATGTAGCATTTGTACAAAGTGTTCTTGGTACAACTGATGTAAGTCAGATTAAGAATAATACATGGGGCTTTAACAATGTTGTAACTACAAGAAGTGTAAATAAGCCAGACAATATGTGGGGAACTTCACAATATCCTTATGTTAAGCCTGACAATATTATTGAAGATGAGAAAGCAAAGGTTGAAGAAGCATTTTCTAAGGTATATGACAATTCAGCAAACTATCAAAATATTCCAGTTTGGGATGCATTTACAATACAACATGTATCAAGCATAGGAAATGGTAGAGGACATATGGACTACATTAAAGTAAATGGTGAGCATATATATGACTTTAATGCAGGATATTCTGACAATATTGATTTAATTACTAATTCTAAGCCAACAAACTTTGCATATCACAATTCATTAGATGATAAGGAATATTCTAATTGGATTGCACTTAATATAGATGGTAATTGGTATGTTGGTTTTGATTATGAATCAAATGGACAGGATATAGACAAACAAATTGCACCTGATCATATATATAATGATTGGATTATTAAGGTAGCTCCTGGTAAGATGTATTTTGATGCCATTCTTATTGTGGAAGATGTCCTTGGTAATTCAAGTCTAATTCAAGGAACGGACTTTGATTATAATGATGTAGTAATTGGTCTACAACTTAAGAATAAGAACAATCCAAATGAAGATATAAACGGTGACAAGGAATATAAGCTATACATATTGAATGTTGGTGCAAGTTATGACTTATACATAAGTAGAAGCAATAATTATTATGATGGTGTAGAAATTCATGATGTTACTGGTATAGGTAAGGGTACATATGGAGATGCTACAGTAAAAGAACCAGTATATATTGGTGAATACATTATGAATTTGTCAGCACCTTATGCAGGATTACAAGCAAATCCAAAGTTGTTCTCAGTACATAACAACACTCACATACAATTAGTAAACAATACAGAATCTTGTCATGCACCATCTGTAATATGCATAAAAGAGAATTGCAATTCTTTTGTATGGTGCAAAGAACGTACAAATATTGTATCAACATATCCGAATTTTGCAGGATATGCTAAAGGTACAATATGGAACGACTGGTGGAAATAAATAATTAAATAATGGTGGAAAAATTCCACCATTTAAATTTAAATATTATATGAAGACATTTACAATAATAAAGCAGACAGTTAATGAAGATTGTCAAGATACTGTAGAAGCATTGTTTTTAGGAAATACTAAAGATGAATGTAATGAGTATTTAGATAAAATACAAGATGAAATAAGTAAGCATTATAAAATAAAGAGAATGCCTGACTATTTATTTGCATATCTTGATGTTACCCCTAACTCAAGACGTAAGTTCATATACAGAATATATTATAAGATATTAGAATTTGACATAAATGGATAAGTTGACAAAAGAAAAAGCTATGACTGTGGTGGCAAAGCACAATTTGACATCAATATTGTCAGAAACTAGCATACAGGAATTCATAGATGCTATAAATAAGTGCATAGATGAAAATAAAGTAGAAAAGATATTTAATGTAATAGCACATCTAGTATTAGAAAACACTAAGTATAAGTTAAATGCAGATAAAGCAAACAGACAATTAGAAGACATTAAGAAAATATTGAATATAAAATATCTATGAAAAACTTTATAGGTAAAGCATTAGTCATACTTACATTAATTAAGAATGTAATTGTAAGAAAGACACATTATAAACTACATTTTAGATATAAGTTTATTGGCTTTAAAGAATGGCTTTATGACTGGGATAGAGATCATATGTTCAAATGGGCCTTTGCTGAAGAAAATTTAGCAATGGTATCTGGAGCAGATGAGTTATGTGAAACATTTAGTAATGGCAACCAATATATAGAAGTAGACATTATTGCTAAAAGCAAATATGATAAAAGCATAAGCAAAGATGACTATATAGTATATAAGAGAGAAAAAATGTCAAAAGGTACTTTTATGGAAAGATATGCAAATGGAGCAACATATCGTGACATTATTAGTTTAGATACAATCTGGATTTGTCCAGTGACATTGTTTGTTCTTGGAAGATATCCAAAATATCTATATATTAAAAAGCCATTACAATATAACAAAGAAGATAATAATCAAGAAAATGAAGCCAATAGACCAGAAATTGACAAAGATTGTACAAACAATAGATATAGCAATTGCGGCATTAGCAAATGTTAAGACAGAATATGACAACATAAAGGATATTCTTGTAAATAAGACATCACCATGTGTTACATGTTATTCATGCAATCCATGGACATGTGCTGGATGTAAGCATCTATTAGAATTTACAGAAAGTATTAAGAATAAGAAAGTAAGTGAAGAAGAAAAACAGGTTATAGATAAGATAAATGAATTCAAAGACTACATATTAGAAAATTTTGAATTCATAGAGGATTCTAAATATGAAATATGACAATTATGAATGAAAAGAAGATACCTTACAATATGACTTGGAGATCAGGAATAAATGATCCAAAGTCTATAAGTAGACATAAGCTTGGTACATGGGGTGATCCAGGTATAGCAATGGCTGAAGCATTTAAAAATAGTTTGAATGTTAGAAAACCAGCAACATCAAGAATAGTTAACATACCTAAGATGTCAAAGCAAGAACAATATGAAAGAGATTTAGCAAACAATATTGCACCAATACCTGATTTTAATTGAAATTTGCTTCATATATTACTATATTATATGTAATCAATAAAACAAAAAACAACATGGCAAAAATAATTAAAGAAGGTGAGCAAATAAAATATGCAATAACATGTAAGAAGTGTGGAACAGTTTCTGAATTTGAAGCTAGTGAGTTGAAACATTATCTTGGTATGGATGACGAAAAGTTAGTGGAAGTTACATGTCCAAAATGCAGACATCATATAAGCTTTTTAGAGAGTAAGATACCAAAACATCCAACAAGGTATGTTAGAAAACATTCTTTAGTAAATGAAAGTAATTGCATAAGAACATATAAATATGCATTATATATTGCTATACTTATACTTCTTGTGATCATTGAACTATCAGTAATAATATTTTATTTTACAACAACATGATAAACAACTTAATCATACTTAACTTTATATTTTATACGTTGACTGGGTGCTTTGTAGGAACAGAGCCATCATGGCAAAAATATGAAGATAGAAATAGAATATCTTGTCTGATATTAGTAAATATATTGTTTGCTGTTGTTCTATTGATATTATACAGTTTAAGACAAATTAAAAATTAGAAACTATGAACAAGTACGATTATACAAATTCATTGGAAGATGTAATTAACAATCCTGGAGTATGGATTGAATTAGAAATAGATGAGAATACTGGAATATATGAGAACAATGGTGCAAAGTATTTTGTTACAATAAACAAAAATATCATATGTGCAAATACAGGATTGAATGTTAGTGATGACATACTTGAAGTAATGATTGACAATATCAAATCTAATTTGTGTAAATATAAGTGGATGTACATATATAAGTTAGAAACTAATTTGTACAATTAATTTCAACATATATAAATAGAGTTTTCATATCTTTAATTTTTATTTTTAGTTGTTTTGTTGAGAGGGAATCTGTAATTGCATTATATGTATTCAGATTCCTTCATTTTTTATTTTTAACAAAATGAACTACTATAAATAATGGATGCACTTATATCTACTTCAAAAAACCCATATCAAAATCTATGGATAAAGAGAGGATCACAATATTTGACAAAAGAAGAATTTGATGAAGTTATAAAGAATCTATATCCTTATTCTCTAATAGGATGTGAATCAAAAGAATGTATAGGTACAAGTGCTCCCATTATATGTTCAGAAGATTTGTCTATATTAGTATGTACAGAATCTGAACAAGCAACATCAATCGTAGATGATGTTGACAAAAGACCAATAATAACTAATAAACTGTCAAAATTTTTAGATAAGCTTTGTAAATGAAACATATAAATGAATTCCTTGTCAATAAGAAAATATCAAATAAGATAAGTCAAAAATATATATATAAATATCATCCTAAGACACAAGATAAGCTTATAGAAAATATAAGAGAATTATTAGATCAAGGTATACATGACTTAAATTGCATTGATACTAGCAATATAATAGATATGTCTTTCTTATTTGACAAACTCAATGGTGGTATAGACATATCTAACATATGTGACATTGATATTAGTAAATGGGATGTAAGTAAGGTTGAAGATATGACCAATATGTTTAAGGGGTGTAAAAAATTTAATTGTGACATAAGTGATTGGGATGTAAGCAATGTTAAGTTGATGGGATGCATGTTTAGTGGTTGTAAGAATTTCAATTGTAATATAAGTAATTGGAATGTAAGTAATGTGCACGATATGAATTGCATGTTTTGTAGATGTGAAAATTTTAATCAAAATCTTGGCAAATGGGATGTAGAAAATGTAGTTTATTATAATTTGATGTTTTTGGATTGTTATAAATTTGAAGGAAAGGGATTAAAGAATTGGGATGTACGAAATGGACAATATTTTGAATTGATGTTTAGTGATTGTTTGAGATTCAATGAAGATATAAGACATTGGCTAAAACC
>JAGATI010000017.1 GCA_017621295.1 Clostridia bacterium
AATAAATTTTAAAAATAATAAAAAATAATAAATGAAAAACAAAAAGCAATATAGCAATATTTAAAACAATAATGATAATGATTATAAAAATAGGTTTATAGATAAATCCTGGATTTAAAAATCTAAATATAGTATATAAGGAGAAATGGTTCAATTACATAATTTAAAATAATTGAATAATATATCATTATGACAATAATAAAAATTACAGATAATAGATATCCAAAAAGGTTATTAAATATTAAAAATCCACCAAAGCAGTTATATGTAGAAGGAAATGTAGAACTTTTAAATAATAACTCTTTAGCTATAGTTGGCTCTAGAAAGTGTACTAGTTATGGAATAAAATATGCAAAAGAATTTGCAAGTGAAATTTCTAAAAATAATATAACAATTGTAAGTGGACTTGCAATAGGAATAGATACAATGGCACACGAATTTTCAAAGAATTCTATAGGAAGAACAATAGCTGTTGTTGGTTGCGGACTAGACCAAGTGTATCCAAAAGAAAATGAAGAACTTTTTAGAAAGATACTAGAAAACAATGGATGTATTATATCAGAATATCCAAATGGCACTGGTGTGGATACAAAAAGATTTCCTGAAAGAAATAGAATTATTAGTGGAATTTCTATGGGAGTATTAGTTATAGAAGCAACACATAGAAGCGGTAGTACTATTACAGCAAGATATCGGATTCGAGCAAGATAAAAAGGTGTTTTGCTTGCCACGAAATATAGGTGAAAGTAAGGGAGTCGGAACAAATCAACTTATAAAAAAAGGTGCAATTTTAGTTACTAGTCCAGATCAAATATTAGAGGAATTAAGAATAAATGTTAAAAATCATGAAAATAGTATTAATCACAAAATAGATAAAAAATTAAGTAATAGTTTTGATGAAAATATAGATAATTCTGAAAGTGTTGATAATGAATATATCGATATATACAATTTAATACCATATTATCCTGTAAGCATAGAGTATCTGGCACGAAAGAGCGATTTGAGGATATCGGAGATTAATCAAAAATTAACAATGCTAGAATTACAGGCATTTATAAAGAGTTTACCAGGGAATAATTATGTGAGAATTTAGGCTTTTGGAAAGCTTATTTAAGTAATAAAATAAATTTAAACAGAAATAATTTTTACAATTAATATTATCTTATATTTTCATTGATATTTATACTATATAATTTGCTAATTAATTCAGAATATAGAAATGCTTTAAATTTTTGTGTAAATGTTTAATATTGATTTTAATAATAGAAATATTTAAAGTTCGAGCACTAACATTTTTTATGTATATAAAAATAATAAAAATGAAAGGAATATAGAGATTATCTAATGTATATAAGACATAATTTAGGACAAACAGGTGAAGATGTAGCAGAGATTTATCTTGTAAAAAAAGGGTATAAAATAATTGAAAGGAATTTTAGTTGTAGGCAAGGTGAGATAGATATAATAGCAAGAGATAAAGATGAATTTGTTTTTATCGAAGTGAAAACTAGAACTAATAAAAAATATGGAGAGCCAATAGATGCAATTACTTATTATAAGAAAAAACATATGCTTAAATCTATTAAATATTATTTATATGTAAGAAAATTAGAAAATGCTTTTGTTAGAATAGATGTAATAGAGGTATATCAAAAGAAAGATGGATTTTTTGTGAATCATATAAAAGAGGCTATAAGTGATTAAAGATATTAGTATTTAAGAAGAGATGAGGTATGATGTGCATTATATTGGAAAAATAAATAAAGAAATATTAGGAGAATATAAAAAGAAGATAATTACTGATAGAGTGATTATTACAAATGAAAGAATAGAACATACTAAGAAGAGACATCTAGATGATTATGAAAAATATATAAAATACATACCAAATGTTTTATATAATCCAGATTATATCTTAGAAGATAAAGACAATAATAATACAATACTAATGTTAAAAAACATAGAAGAACAAAAGAAAAAAATACAAGTAGTAGTAAAGTTACAAACTAATCTTAAAGAAAAAGAGAAAAGTAATTCGATTTTAACATTTTGGCACATAAGAGACAGAGGTTATAGAAGTACAATAAAAAATAATAAAATGATTTATAAAAAACTAGACAGAGAAGAATAAAAATGCTATAATCTAAGTACAATAAGGAAGGGATATATGTGGTGGTAAGATATTGTGCCGACCACACGCCGATGGCAAACAGGAGTAATCCGAGAGATGTAAGCTTATGGCATGCTTACCATATATCCAGAGACAAGGAGCTATGCAAACATAGCTCTTTAATATTTCAGAAAAGCCTAAATCTTAAATATATTGTAGCAATATTAATTAGAAATATTAAATTATATAAGAATATTTTGAACAACAATAGACTTCTCTTCACATTTATGATAAATTATAACAAACTAAAACTAGGAGGAAAAGTTATGAAAAAAGAATTAATATTAAAAAAATGTGAAAATTGTGATGCAATTGTAAAAATAATAAAAGATTGTAATTGTGATGATTGCGGAATTAAATGTTGTGGAGAAAAAATGAAACTAATAGAACCTAATACAGTAGATGCAGCAATAGAAAAACATATACCAACATATGAAAAAGTTGAAGATGAAATATTTGTAAAAGTTAATCATGTAATGGAAAAAGAGCATTTTATAGAATGGATTGCTATGGTTACAGATAATGAAGAACACGTTATAACTCTATATCCAGAACAAAATGCAGAGTGTAGATTTAAATATATACCAGGAGCAAAGTTATATGCTTACTGCAATAAGCATGGATTATGGAGTATAGATGTAAAATAACAAAAATAGATTTAGGCAGAATCAGCTTTTATTATGGCATTAACAAAATATGTTAATGGAGAAATATGGAGATAGATTATGGTTTACATACCAAAAATTCTTCCTAATTGAACAAAAAGAGATTGCCACCAAGGAGCAGTATAGCGAAATTTTGGCTTTTTAGATTCAACAGCTTTAATATATTTATTTGTAATTGAAGTATATGGCTTTTGTTCTAAAAAGTTCCAAATTTTAATTTCATTTTTTCTTATAAATTCACAATACTTAGAAAAATATGAATCATCATACATCCATTTATATTTTTTATTATTGTTTTCTTTATTAAAGCCAGTAGCATAAGCTCCTGGTTCTATTAATATAACTTCTATATTACATCCAGATAGTTTTTTTAAGATTTTCATTTCTTGATGCAAACAGGTTGCAAAAGCTTCCAAAGAAAATTTAGATGCACAATATGGAGATAGAAAAGGAATAGGAATTCTTCCGAACAATGGAAGAAATAATTATAATTCTACCATTTCCCTTAGATATCATATTTTTAAGTGCAAGCTGAATTATTTCTAAATTACAAAAAATATTTGTCTCAAAAACATTTTTTATTCTATCAATAGATATATCAGCTACAGAGCCAGAATCACCAATTGCACTGTTACAGATAAAAGTATCAATATCATAGTTTAATATTTTTTCCCTTTCAGATGTATTTAAAATATCTAATTTAAAAGCTTCTAATTTTAAATTTTCTGATTTAGAAATCTTTTCTAAATCGGAGACTTGATTATCATAGTGAACACTTGCATATACTACATGTCCACGTTGGGCTAAGCGAATTGCAGCTTCTTTTCCAAGACCTGAGCCACTACCAGTTATAAATACTTTTTTCAATAAAATCACCAATATTTATTATGTGTATAAGTGTAAAATGTTATACTTATACACGTAAACAAATGATACAGGTTAATGGTTTTTAGTTGTTAGTTTAAGTATAGTGCCAATAGTCCGGCTTTTTGAATAGTCATATATATTATAATAAAAAACAATTCTTTTAAAGAGCGTTTTAGAGTGTACCAGATTCATATTTTAGAGACACACTATAACTAGTTACAAAAATAACGGCACAAGGTCAGAACTGTTTTTTATTATAATATATATGACTATTCAAAAAGCCTACTTAAGCAAATCTAAAACCATTAACTTGTAACAAACAAATCTTAAAGATACTAATAACTTGTTGTAATTCTAAAAAAGCTGATATATAATGAGCAAATAAAAATAGATATTAATAAAAATCTTAGAATTAAATATAGGAGGAAGTAAAATGTCAGAATTTGTACATCTACATGTGCATAGTGAATTTAGTTTACTAGATGGAGCAAATAGAATAAAAGATTTACCAGTAAGAGCAAAAGAACTAGGAATGGATGCAATTGCTGTAACAGACCATGGTTCTATGTTTGGAACAATAGACTTTTATAAAGCATGCAAAGCAAATGGAGTAAAGCCAATTATTGGATGTGAAGTGTATGTTGCACCAAGAACTAGATTTGATAAAGAACCTAATATAGATAACAAATACTATCATTTAATATTACTTGCAAAAAATAATGATGGGTATAAAAATCTAGCAAAACTTGTTTCCTTAGGATATGTAGATGGATACTATTATAAGCCTCGTATAGATAAAGAAATATTAGAAAAATATCATGAAGGATTAATTTGCTGTAGTGCTTGTTTAGGAGGAGAAGTAGCACAAAGTATATTAAAAGATGACATGGAAAAAGCAGAAGAAATTGCTTTATGGCATAAAAATGTTTTTGGAGAAGACTACTATTTAGAAGTACAAAGTAATTCTTTAAGAGAACAAATTTTAGCAAATCAAAAACTAGTAGAACTTGCTAGAAAGTTAGAAATTCCACTTGTGGCAACAAATGATGCACATTATCTAAAAAAAGAAGATAGTTATAATCATGAAGTTTTATTATGTATTCAAACAGGAAAAAGAATGACAGATGAAGACAGAATGAGATTCCAAACAGATGATTTTTATATAAAATCTCCAGAAGAAATGAAGGATTATTTTGCAAATCTTCCAGAAGCTATAGAAAATACAGTTAAGATTGCCGAAAAATGTAATGTAGATTTTGAATTTGGACATACTATTTTACCAAATTATGATGTACCAGAAGAATTTAAATCACATTATGATTATATAAAAAAATTATGTGATGATGGCTTAATAGAAAGGTACCGGAGAAAATCCATCAGAAGAAATATTAAATCGTGCAGAATATGAACTATCTGTTATAAAGAAGATGGGGTATGTAGATTACTTTTTAATTGTATGGGACTACATTAACTGGGCAAAATCACAAGGTATACCTGTAGGACCAGGACGTGGCTCTGGAGCTGGTTCTATTGTTGCATATGCAATAGGAATAACAGATATAGATCCAATTAAATATAGTTTGATTTTTGAAAGATTTTTAAATCCAGAAAGAATAAGTATGCCAGATTTCGACGTGGATTTTTGTTATGAAAGAAGACAAGAAGTAATAGACTATGTTTCTAGAAAATATGGAGAAGACCATGTTTCACAGATTATTACATTTGGTACCATGTCTGCTAGAATGGTAATTCGTGATGTAGGAAGAGCATTAGATGTTTCATATGCAGAAACAGATAAGCTTGCAAAAATGATTCCAAATGAATTGCATATTACAATTAATAAAGCATTAGAACAAAATAGAGAATTAAGAGAATTGTATGAAAATGACAGTCAAATAAAACAATTACTAGATATTGCAATGGCTTTAGAGGGGCTTCCAAGACAGGCATCAACTCATGCATGTGGAATAGTTATAACAAAAGAACCAGTAGATACTTATGTTCCACTTTATGTTCGTGAAGGAGCTATTTCTACTCAATATATAATGACAACATTAGAAGAACTTGGACTATTAAAAATGGACTTTTTAGGACTTCGTACTTTAACAGTTATACAAGATACTATTAATCTAGTAAAACATACAAGAGGAATAGATGTTAAGTTTGATAAAGATATGAATGACGAAAAAGTGTATAAATTATGGCAAGATGGAGATAGCATAGGAATTTTTCAATTTGAAAGTCAAGGTATGACAAACTTTATGAAAGAATTAAAACCAGACTGTTTGGAAGATATTATAGCTGGAGTTTCATTATATCGTCCAGGACCAATGGACCAAATACCAAGATATATTGCAAATAAACAAGACCCAGAGCATGCTGTATATACACATCCAGCACTTAAACCGATTTTAGAAGTAACTTATGGTTGCATGGTATATCAAGAACAAGTTATGCAAATAGTACGTGATCTAGCAGGATATTCACTTCGGAAGAGCAGATTTAGTTAGACGTGCCATGGGTAAGAAAAAGTTAGATGTAATGGCAAAAGAAAGAGAATACTTTATCCATGGGCAAACAGATGAAGAAGGAAATATCATCATTCCAGGTTGCATACGAAATGGAATTGATGAAGAATCTGCCAATAAAATATTTGATGAAATGGCAGAATTTGCAAAATATGCATTTAATAAATCTCATGCAGCAGCATATGCAGTAGTATCTTATCGTACAGCGTATTTAAAAGCATATTATCCAGAAGAATTTATGGCAGCAACTTTAAATAGCTTTTTAGGTAATTTAGATAAAGTTCCTATGTATATTGATGAATGTAAAAGAATGAATATTTCAATATTAAAGCCAGATATAAATAAAAGTTATACAAAGTTTACTGTAGATGACGGAAAAATTCGTTTTGGTTTAGGTAGTATAAAAAATGTAGGAACATCTGTAGTAGACACAATTGTGCAAAACCGTGAAGAAAAAGGAAAGTTTGAAAGTTTTACTAATTTCTGTGAAAGAATGGAAGGCGAAACGGTAAACAAAAAATGTATTGAAAGTTTAATAAAATCTGGAGCATTTGATGATTTCGAGCAAACTAGAAGTACATTAATAGCATCTTTTGAATCAATTATAGATTCTATTTCTGATAGCTCCAAAAAAAGCCTAAAAGGTCAGATTACAATGTTTGATTTAGGTAATACAGAAGAAGACGAAAAAGAAATGGAGAAAATGAAATATACATATACAACTTTAAAGGAGTATTCTGAAAAAGAATTATTATCAATGGAAAAAGAGATGCTAGGTTTATATGTAACAGGACATCCATTAGAAGAACTTAGAGAAGAGATAGAAAAACAATCTAATATAAATTCTATGAAAATGAGAGAGGCAAGCGAAACTATTCAAAATAATGAAAGTTCAAACTATAGAGATGGACAAAATGTAAAATTAGCAGGGATTATAAATAGTGTTAAGAAAAAATACACAAAGACAAATAAAATTATGGCATTTGTTACTTTAGAAGATTTATATGGAAGCTGTGAAATAATAATTTTCGAGAATTGTTATCAATCTTGTTCTAATATATTAATAGAAGATAATGTTGTATTAGTAGAAGGAAGATTAAGCATAAGAGAAGATGAAGAACCAAAAATCGTTGCAAGTAGTATAAAAGAATTTGGAGCAGTAAAAAATAAAGCACTAGTATTAGATATTACAAATTTAGATGATAGTAAGAAAAATAGATTAAGAGGAGCTTTAAAGTTTTTTACAGGAGAGAAAAATAATATACAAGTGTATGTTATAAATGGAGAAAGAAAAGATCCAGCAGGGGGGATTTTCTTAAATGAACAGATTTTAAAAGAGTTAGAAGATATTGCACGGAGAAATAAATGTAAAAGTGGAATAAATATATATATAGCTTTGTTATGCGGGTGTGTACTATTAAAATAGAATGTAATTTGCAACAATGGTTGTTATGGGTTAGCCTTAATTTTAAAATCATATGTAAAATTAGTCCGTAGCCTG